>URVR01000007.1 GCA_900551355.1 uncultured Eubacteriales bacterium
TTCCTCCCCCGAATGCCATCTCAGCAGCGAATTGAGGCAGCGGTCGACCACCCGCTCCATGCCCAGCGCCAGCAGCAGCACCCACAGGATGCCGACGACCACCAGATCCGTGGCAAGCAGTGCGATAAAGGCGTTGAGGATGCGGCCGATGCCGCTGTGCGCGCCCAGAAGCTCCGCCACGATCACAAGGCCCCAGCTCCAGCTGTACGCCACGCGGATCGGTCCGGCCATGGCGGGAAGCAGGCTGGGAAGGATGACATGGCGGGCGATCACCGTCTCGCTGGCGCCCATCGTGCGGGTAAAGTTGGCAAGCACCGGGTCGATGCGCTCCAGCGCCTCCGCACCGGCCACAAAGATCATGGTAAACGAATAGAAAACGATGATGGCGATGATGCCGCCCTGACTCGTGCCGAACCACAGCAGGAAAAAGGGTGCGAGGGCCAGCGGCGGAATGGCGCGGAGAACATCTACCAGCGGGATGAACAGGTCGCTGAACAGCTTATAGCGCGCGATGAGAAACAGGCACAGGAAGGACAGCGCCGTTCCGGAAAGCACGCCGATAAGATACCGCAGCAGGGATGCCAGAACGTGGGGCATGAAGCCGTGTGAGCCGGCGCCCTGAAACTGTATCTGCGGGTTTGAAAACGCGCTTGTGACAAAGCGATAGGCCACCGTGGTGGGCAGGGGCATTCTGGTCTCCCCTACGAGAAGGCTCACCGCCACCCATATGCACAGCAGGATGAGAAATCCGAGGGAGGCGAGCCACGTCCTCTTCTTTTTGCTTAATTTTTCGTACATAAGTCAACTCCCATGCGTAAGGAAGCCGGCGGCGCGGCACCGCGCCGCCGGCTATGGGTCAAAGTATTGAACCGAGGGTGCGTTTACGCGCCCATCAGCTCCAGCGCCTGTGCGGAGAAGTTGGCCGCGTCAAGGTAGTTGAAGATGGAATACTGGTACTCCGCCTTCGCCTTGAGCTCGGCCGCCTGGCCTTCCGCATCGGCCAGCTGGGCAAGGTTCGCATCCGCCTGGGCGCGCAGGTCCTTCAGCTCCGCATACACGGTGTTGGCGCTGACGATGTCGGCGGGCGTGAATTCACCTGCGTTGAACATTCCCTGCTCCTCATACATCTTGATGGTGGAGCCGATCTCATACTCCCAGTACAGGGGGTCAGATGTGTTTTCCATCCAGTCCTTCTGCATATCGAAGGTATACAGCGGCAGTACGGATGCGTACAGGCCCTCGACCTCCTCCTTTGTGAAGCTGGTGCCGGCGATGGAGTTCACGTAATCCACATGGATCGCGGCAGCCTCGGCGGGATTGTCGTGGACATACTGGTTCATTCTGAAGCAGACGGAGGCCAGACGGAGAATGGTGTCGTGGTTGTTGGCGGCAAACTCCTTGGTGGTGGTCCAGCCGTTGTGGAGGATGCTGCGGATCTCGACGGAGTCCACAGAGGCCTCAGCGGCGGAGGCGATATCCGCGGAGGACAGGATGGGAATGAAGCCGTTGGAGGTCAGAGTCGCCGTGGCGGGCACGCCGCCGACCTTGAACTGTGCGCGGCCTGCCAGCATGAGCGCAACACCGTTGGAGTCATCCAGGACCTCGCTCTTGAAATCGTCCATCGTCAGGCCGCCCTTTTCCAGGCACAGGTCGATGAAGGGCTTGATCGCGGACTCGGAGGGATAGGTGAAGGTCTGGCCCTTCATCTGGGCCATGACGGAGACAATGGCCTCGGCAGGCTCCTGACCCTCGGCAACAAAGTCACCGTAGGTCTTTGTGCCGGCGGGTGCCATGATGGAATAGCCCAGGAAGAGGTTGGAGAAGCAGAACGTCGTAAAGTTTGCCTGTCTCATGGAGGGGATGAACAGGGAGGGTGCGCCGGAAGCGAAGTCGTAGCTGCCGGCCACCATGACGGAGGGGAGCTTGTCCGCGTCAATGCTGTCGACCTGGCTGAGGGTGATGCCCACGTCCTCAAACCAGCCCTGACTCACTGCGATATAGGGGATGGTGTGGTCAGGATACGGCTCTGTGGCGAACTTGAGGGAAACCTGGGGGATCGTACCGTACTCGACGGTGTCCGCGTCGCCTGTACCGGTGGGCGGCGTCTCCACCTTTCCGCAGGCGGTGAGCATGAGCAGCGCCGCAAGCACAAGGCTCAGAATTCTCAGTGTGTTCTTCATCTTCTTTTCTCCTTCTTTTTTGTATTTTTCAGCCCTTGGGCATCCATCTCGTAAGTCTGGCTCCCACCAGCTTCAGCAGCCAGCTGAAAAGGCCCGTCAGGATGATGAACAGGATGAGGATGATGAGCATGCGTCCGGTCTTCATATACTGCTGTGAAAGTATGAGCAGCCGGCCAAGGCCGTCCTGGGCTGCCAGGAACTCGCCGCCCAGCGCCACCGCCCACGCAACGCCCAGCGCCACTTTGCTGGCGTTGATGATGTTCGGCACGATCATCGGCAGGATGACGTTCGTATAGATCTTCTGATTGCTGGCTCCCAGCGTTCTGGCAAAGTTGATCCTGGTCCTGTCGGCGCGGTCGATAGCCTCGATCACGTTGGTCGCATAGATGATCCAGAGGCCGAAGGCGATATAGATCACGATGCCCTTCTCTTTTCCGCCGAACCACACGAGGAACAGCGCGATGAGCGCCAGCAGCGGGATATTGCACAGCAGGCGCACAACGGGGTAGAACATCCCGCGAAGCGTGGGCCGCAGGCCGATCACGATGCCCGTCAGAACGCCCGTCACACCGCCCAGCAGCAGTCCGAGAAGAACGCGGCGTATAGTGATCAGGGAGTTTTGTCCGAGAACGATGAGCGCATCCACGTAGTTGGGCGCCGCGCCGCCCCGGAAGGAGGCAAAGCCGGGCAGCTCCTCGCCGAACACAGTGCCCCATGTCGGGACAAGGATCGCCGCATACTGGCTGGCCGCCCGCGCAATGAGCGCGGCCGCCTCCCAGGCCAGCACGAGGAACAAGATCGCGCAGATCTTCCTTGCGTATTTCGCTTTCATGCGTCTCCTCCGACCTTCACATCGCTCAGTTCCAGCAGCTTTCCCAGCAGATAGTCGGAGATCGCGTGGAACTCAGGAGAGTTGCGTACCTCAACGGGGCGCGGTCTGGGGATATCGACCTTGAGTTCTTCAATGATGCGCCCCTTTTCGATCATGATGATCCTGTCGGCCACAAATGTGGCCTCCTCCACATCGTGCGTGACGAAAAAGGTGGTGAGGGGGTTTTCCAGGCGGATGCGCTCGACCTCCAGCTGGAGCTCCACCTTGGTGGCATAATCCAGCGGGCCGAAGGGCTCGTCCATCAGGAGGAGCTGCGGCTTGTTGGCCAGCACCATGGCGATCTGGAGGCGCTTTTTCATGCCGCCGGACAGTTCCTTGGGATAGAAGTTGGCAAAGCTGTCCAGCTTCACCAGCTTCAGGTACTGCTCCACCAGCGCAGGCCGGTCCTGCTTGGCCACGCCGCCAAGCTCCAGCGCGAAGTCCAGATTGTCCTTCACGCGCTTCCAGCCGAACACCGTCTCCGCCTGGAACACGACGCCGCGCTCTCTGGAGGGGCCCTGGATCTCGCGGCCATTGAGCTTGCACGTGCCGGCCGTCGGCTTGACAAGCCCCGCGACGATGTTCATCAGCGTTGTCTTGCCGCAGCCGCTCCGGCCAACGACGGCCACCAGCTCACCGTGCTCAACGGTCAGGTTGATGTCATCCAGCGCACGCATCGTTCCGCCGCTGACAGTGCTGAAGTCGATAGAGACGTGCTGGATCTCCAGTCTGCCGCTGCCCTCCGTATGGGCCTGCGCTGTGTTCTGCAATTCTTTCTGGTTCATGGAATTCACCCTACCCTGATCTTTCCTATACCGAGGCGCTGCGCGAGGTTGCCGCCCAGAATGAGCTGGCGGTCTTCGTCGTTGCCGCCCACAAAGACATCCAGTATTTTTTCCTTGATGGCCGGAACGCCCAGCGGGCCGTCGGTGCCGATGGTGAATTTGGACGCGCCGCACTGACGGTATGCATCGATCACCGAGTAAGGCCCCAGATTGCCGGTCAGGTCCAGCAGCAGGTTGGGATGGCCCGGCGCGATCTCGCCGGTGGTGCCGTAGCACCAGATAAAGCCGGAGTGGACCATAATGAAGGTGAGCTCCGGGAAATCATCCGCCACACACGCAAATTGCAGCGCCGTATTGTTGCCGCTGTCACCCGAGCCGTGGACAACGACCGGGAGCACCTTCCCCGTTTCCCGCTGCAGCTCGGTCAGGCGGGTCAGCATGGGGTAAACGACGTCCTTGTTGTTCAGCTCGTAGTTGTGTTCAATGGGGTTCATGCGCAGTCCCTTGAGTCCCAGCTCCAGAATGCAGCGGTCCAGTTCCCGCGTCGCTTCGTTCCCGACCGGCAGCGTAAACGGTTTTCCCGCGTCGCAGGGCGGGTAGTTCCACGTCTTGGGCGCGTCGTTCCACGGGCACACGGTGGCCAGGCCAAACACTCTGTCCGGGAACATATTCTGGATCTTGGCAACATAGTCGTTGCCGATGTAGGGGTTCCACGCGGGGGTGTGGTGGGTGAAGCCCTCATCCACCTGGAACACCATCTGGATGTCGATCCCGTTTTCATCCAGATAGGGGATCAGGTCCTCCTCCGCCACGCAGGTGCTTCTCATATTTACGCCGATCTTGAAATTCGTATCGATCACAGGCCAACGATATTCGGACATCATTCGTTCCTCCTTCAGACCTCTGTTTTTATCTTGGGGATACCCAGATACTTGGCAAGGTTGCCGCCCATGATGAGCTGCACATCCTCCTCGTTATCGCCGACAAGGTCGCGCACCACCAGCTCCTTTGTCGTCGCCAGGTCAAACGGCCCGTCGGTGCCGATGCAGAAGCGGCCCGCGCCCTCGTTGAGATACAGCTGCCGCAGCGTGGTCGGCGTCACATTCAGCGTCAGGTCCACCATGAGGTTGTCGATCCCCGCGCTCACATCCGCCGTTGTGCCGTAGGCCCACATATAGCCGCCGTGCGCCATGATAAAGAGGATCTCCGGGAAGTCCCGTGCCACCTGCGCCATCTGCGTGGGCGTATTGTTGACGGAATCGCCCGCGCAGTGCGTAACCACGATCATCTTGCGGCCCGCCCTGCGCTGCAGCTCCGTCAGCTTCTCCATGATGGGGTAAATAAGCGCCTTGTTGTTTATCTCGAAGTTATGCTCCAGCGGGTGGAGCTTGATGCCCTGCAGGCCAAGATCCATGATGGACCGCTCCAGCTCGTCCAGCGTCTCATTCTCTATGGGCAGATCCATGGGCCTGCCGAACTTCGATTTGGGCCAGTTATACGTTTTAGGCGCCTGATGCCAGGGGTCCAGCGTACACAGGCCGATCACACGTTCGGGGAACATGCGCTGGATCTTGGCAATATAATCATTGCCGATATACGGGTTCCAATCCGGTGAGCGGTGGGCAAAGCCCTCGTTCACCTGAAATATCACCTGTATATCTACGCCGTTCTTGTCCATCCAGGGAATGAGCTCATGCTCGGCATCGAAGGTGTTGATCAGGCAGACGCCTGTATGGTAGTGGGTGTCTATCACAGGCCAGCGTTCACTTGTACTCATTCTTTCATCCTCCGTGTTTTAGTTTGATCCCACACGATTCACGCACCACGAGCTTTGGTGTGAAGCATGTTTTCTGGACAGTCGCATCCGGATCGTGTATACGCCGGATCAGCATTTCCACCGCCTTCGAGCCGATGTCGTAGCAGGGCTGCACGATGGTGGTCAGCCGGGGCTGGAAAAGATCGGCCCACTCAAAGTCGTCGAACGCCACAAGCGCTATGTCCTCCGGGACTCTGAGCCCCAGTTCCTGAAGTGCGCGCATCGTGCCCAGCACCATCAGGTTATTGGCGGCGATGATCGCGGTCGGGCAATTGCCGGCGCTCATCATCTGGCTGATCATTTCCTTGGTCTTTGTCTTTGACGGCTCACTTCTGGATTCGCCGGGCACGATGAAATGCGGGTCAAACGGAATGCCCGCGTTGCTAAGGGCGTTTTTGTAGCCGGTGATACGCTCCTCCGTCGTGTTGATGCCCCGCAGGCCCACGACCAGCGCGATGCGCTTGTGCCCCAAGCTGATCAGGTGGTTGGCCAGCGCCTCCGTGGCCTTTTCGTTCTCCGTGCCCACCCAGTCGCCGTTGGCCGCCGGCATACGGTCTACATAGACCACCGGGATCCCCATCTTGTTGATGAAGGGCACGGAATTGTTCTCCGAATCCGTGGTGGGCGAAAGGATGATCCCGTCCACACGGCGTTCGTGGAACGTCTTGATGATCTCCAGCTCCGTTTTGGAGTTATCGTCCGAGCTGGCCAGCAGCACCGTGTAGCCATGCTTTGCCGCCTCGTTGTTGATCGCGTAGATCACGTCGATGAAATAGCGGTTCCGGATATCCGAGATCACAAGTCCGATGGTCTTTGTCTCGGATTTTTTCAGCGCCTTGGCAATGAAGTTCTGCGTGTACCCGGTGGCCTCAATGGCGGCCATCACCCGCCGGCGCGTCTCCTCGCTCACGTTCTTTGTGCCGTTGATGACATGCGATACGGTGGACATGGACACGTTGGCGACCCTGGACACATCGGCGATGGTGATCACGGGAGACCGTTCGATGGAGCAATTCTTCTTCATGCGCACATTCCCTTCATTTGGCGAAACGTGTTCCTCTTTCCTTACAAAAAACGAGTGTCTTACCTCATACGATCAGCAAATACACTCTCTCTTCCGGCGGTACTATGGCACTATATGCCAAAAACAGCCGCTCACATAAGTCAAATTCTTAACAATGCTGACATGGTGTGCCCGTTGCTGTTGGAAAAACGTTTTCCTCTAATATTGGTATTATCATAGCAGAAAAAATGCCGTTGTCAACCGTGGTGCAGCAAAATGTACTTTATCCACAGTTTTGAACGGGAATAACTGTGGTATTTGACGGTATCCCCACTGTTTGGGGCGCCCGTCCAGAAAAACGTTTCTCCCGCACAGCGGCGTTATGTCTCCGATGTGTTCCCTGTCCCCCGGCAGCCCGCGCCGCCTCCATACAGACAAACAGGGAGTCCCCGCTCAAGAAAACGGGGCCTCCCTGTTTCTTTATTCATGGTACGCAGTTTGTCATTGAGCCGGGTGCGGCTGACGCAGGAACAACACGCCCAGCGTGCCGGGACCGCAGTGAGAGGACACGGTGCAGCCGGCCTGGGTGACGAACACCTCTTTGAAGGGTGCCAGCTCCCGCACCAGCTCCGTCAGCTGGCGCAGGGTGTCCTCCGGCACCTCGCCGGAGTGGGTGATGAACGCCCAGTCCTCCACCACCGCCTTGTCCGCCAGCCGCTCGGCAATATACTGGCGGTACACCTTTTCCATGGTGCCGCGGTACTTTTTGCAGACCACCAGCCTGCCCTCCCGCATCTCCAGGCAGGGCTTCAGCTTCAGCACATTGGCGCCCAGCGCCGCCACGCCGCTGCAGCGGCCGCCCTTCCACATGTACTCCAGCGTGTCCAGCACGAAGCTGGTATCGCTGTGGGGCGCCAGGTGGCGCAGCTCCGCGGCGATGTCCGACGCCGCCATGCCGCTGTCCCGGAGTCTGGCGCCCTGCAGCGCCAGCAGGCCGCCGCCGGTGGAGAGCTGGCAGCTGTCCACCACATGGATCTGCCCCTGCTCCGCCAGCTCCTGCGCCGCCAGCACCGCGTTCTGGCAGGTGCAGGACAGCTCCGAGCTGATGTCGATATGGACGATGTCGAAGCCCTCCGCCAGGATGGGGGCGAAGAACGCCTTGAACGCCTCCGGGCTGACCGCCGTGGTCTTGGGTAGGGTGCCGTTCCGGCGGTAGTCGGCGTAGAGATCCGACGAGGTGTAGCGTCCGTCGTCGGGAAAGACCCGCTCCCCGCTCTGGATGGTCAGGGGCACGGTACGGATATGGAAGCGCTCCAGCAGCCGGGGCGTCAGGTCGCAGGTGCTGTCGTAGGTGATGCAGACAGGTCTGGGCATGGGGGTATTCCTCCTAATTTTCCTATGGTAACGGCAGTATACCGGAGGAACCTCAACGCAAGCTCAAAAAAGCCTCGATTTTTGGGGGCGGATGTGATAAAATCCAGAAAAAACGCAGGGAGGGATGGGTATGTTCCGTATTCTGGTGGCCGAGGACGACGACAGCGCCCGGTTTCTGATGTGTGAGGTGCTGCGGCGGGCCGGGTACGAGCCGTGCCCCGCGCGGGATGGCGTGGAGGCGCTGGAGGTGATGGAGCACTACCAGTGCGATCTGGCGGTGGTGGATATCACCATGCCCCGGATGGACGGCATCACCTTCACCCAGACACTGCGGGAGGGGAACTGCGACCTGCCGGTGCTGATGGTGACGGCCCGGGTGACCCAGGAGGACAAGCGCCGGGGCTTCCGGGCGGGGACGGACGATTACATGGTAAAGCCCGTGGACGAGGAGGAGATGCTCTGGCGCATTGAGGCCCTGCTGCGGCGGTATTGCAGCCGGGCAGACCGGCGGCTGACGGTGGGCGCCACGGTGCTGGACCGCGGCTCCCTGCAGGTCACCGCTCCGCAGGGCACATGGCAGCTCACTGCCAAGGAGTTCATGCTGCTGTACAAGCTGCTGTCCTACCCCCGGACGCTTTTCACCAAGCGGCAGCTCATCGACGACATCTGGGATCTGGACAGCGATGTGGATGAGCACACCGTGGAGGTCTATATCTCCCGGCTGCGGGAGAAGTTCCGGGTCGATCCGGACTTCGAGCTGCGGACCATCCGGGGGTTCGGCTATATGGGGATTCCCCGGGAGGGTGACGATGGCCAGAAATAAGACAAAAAAGGAAAACCCGCCCGTCCGGCTGCTGGGCACCATGTTCCTGCTGGTGCTGGGGCTGGTGGCGGTGTATGTGGCGCTGGCGCTGGGCATCTTCACGCTGGTGCAGCGGCTGATACGGCTGGAGAACGCCAGCTATACGCTGCTGTGGCCCATTCTCATCCTGTCGGTCAGCGCCATTCTGGGCGTGCTGCTGGCCGTGTTCATCTTCCGAGGGTATCTGGCGCCGCTGTCCCGGCTGATGCAGGCCACGCAGTCGGTGGCGGCAGGTGATTACGCCGTGCGGGTGGAGATGCGGGGCGCACGGGGCGAGGTGGCGGAGTACATCCGCAGCTTCAACAAAATGGCGGAGGAGCTGTCCGGCGTGGCACTGCTGCGGATGGACTTCGTGAACACCCTTTCCCACGAGTTCAAGACACCGCTCATCTCCATCCGGGGCTTTGCCAGGCTGCTGCAGAACGACGACCTGACGCCGGAGCAGCGGCGGGCCTACGCGGACACCGTGGTGCAGCAGTCCCAGCGGCTGGCAGCCATGAGCACCCACATTCTGGAGCTGGCCCAGTACGAGAACACGGAGATCGTCTCCGGCAAGACGCTGTACAGCCTGGATGAGCAGCTCCGGCGGTGCGTCCGCCAGCAGGAGCGGGACTGGCTGAAAAAGGGGCTGACGGTGGAGGGCGATCTGGACCGGGCGGACTATTACGGCAACGAGGAGCTGGTGGAGCACATCTGGTCCAACCTTCTGTCCAACGCCATCCGGTTCACCCCTGCCGGCGGGCAGATCACCGTGGTGCTGCGGCAGGGTGAGGGAGAAGTCACCGTGTCCATCTCCGACACGGGCATCGGCATGGACGAAGAGACTCAGCGGCACATTTTCGACAAGTTCTACCGGGCCGCGCCGTATCCGGACGACCGGGGCAACGGGCTGGGCCTGTCCATCGTGCGGCGGGTGGTGAAGCTGTGCGGCGGGCAGGTGGCGGTGTTCTCCCGGCCGGGGAACGGCTCCACCTTTACGGTGACGCTGCCCGCAGCCCGGGAGTGACGGCGGCGGCGCGCGGGTATCTCTCTTGACAGTCTCATGAACGAGAATATAAGATAGGCAGAATATGATCTGTGAGGTGACGGCAGAGGATGGAGATCGCGGAGATCAACGAGGTCGCGCTGCGGTACATGCGCGCGGAGGCGGCCGAGGGCAGCAAAATGCGGCAGATCACGCTTATCTCCGCGCCCACGGACGAGCGGGAGGTACACGGCACCTGACGCAGCGCGGCATGCCGCGGAGGCGATAAGACGATCAAAGGGGAGTTCCTGCCTATCAGGCAGGAACTCCCCTTCTATTCTGTGTCGGTCATGCAGGCGGGCGGCGCGCTTCAGCTCCTTTTCCATCTTTGCAGCGTCCGCACCAGCACGGCCCGGTCCAGCGGCTTTGCCAGATGCTCCGTCATGCCGGCCTCCCGGGCGCGCTGGCGGTCCTCCACGAAGGCGTTGGCCGTCATGGCGATGATGGGCACACCGGCGTCGGGACGATCCGAGGTGCGGATGATGCCGGTGGCCTGATAGCCGTCCAGCACGGGCATCATCACGTCCATGAGCACGGCGTCGAAGTGTCCCGGCGGCGACGCGCGGAACAGCTCCACCGCCTCCCGGCCGTCGTGGGCCTCCGTCACCTCCGCGCCGGCGCTTTGCAGCATGAACTCGGCGATCTCCATGTTCAGCTCGTTGTCCTCCGCCAGCAGGATGCGCATGCCCCGCAGGGCGTCGGACACCTCCGGCTCCGCCGCCGGCTGCTGGGGCAGCCGGCCGGCAGTGTCGATACGGAAGGGCAGCGTGATGCGGAAGGTGGTGCCCTCGCCCTCCCTGCTGGTGAAGGTGATGGTGCCGCCCATCTTTTCCGTCAGCGCCTTGGCGATGGCCATGCCCAGCCCCGTGCCGTCGTAGGCGGAGCGGGCGGTGCTGTGCTCCTGGGCGAATGGCTCGAACAGGTACTTCTGGAACTCCTCGCTCATGCCGATGCCCGTGTCGGCGCAGATAAACTCGAACCAGGCGGTGTCCCCCTCCGTCCGCAGCTCGCGGCAGCGGACGGTGATGGAGCCGTTGTCCTTGTTGTATTTCACGGCGTTGCTGTAAATGTTCATCAGCAGGCGCTTCAGATAGACGGGGCTGCCGATCAGCGCGGTGTGCTGCACCTCCCGGGGCTTTCTGTCCACCCGGATGCCGCGGGCCGCGGCGGACTGCTCCGGCAGCCCTCCAACGGAGTCCAGCAGGGCGATGAGGTCGAAGGGCCGCTCCTCCAGTACGATCTCGCCGGACTCCAGCTTGCCCATGTCCAGCACCTCATTCACCAGCTCCAGCAGCAGGCGCGCGGACTCCCGGATGCTCTGGCGGCACTGGGACTGCTTTTCCGGGTCGTCCTTGTAGTACTCGCCGATCTCCACCATGCCCTGGATGCCGTTGATGGGCGTCCGGATGTCGTGGCTCATCCGCTGGAGGAACTGGGTCTTGGCGCGGTTGGCGCTTTCCGCACGGCGGGCGGCCTCCTTCAGCTGCGCCCGGTATTCCCGCTCCCGGTGCAGCTGCCGTTCCTGATATTCCTGCGCCGTCCGGCGCTGCAGCAGCAGCGCCAGCAGCAGGAGCACCACGTAGGAGGCCAGCGCCACCGCTGCATTGCGCGCGGTATCGCGGAAAACGGCGCGTTCCGGCAGGAAGGCGTACACGTAGTACGTCCTGCCCCGCTCCATCATGCCGAGGCTCCTGTGGAGTGAGATGCCGTCATCGCCGGGCACGGTCAGCATCTCGCCGGTGCGGCCCTGTGCGCCGAGCTCCCGCAGCAGGAAGATATCCTCCGCCCGCCGGCCGATGAGGCTGTCGTCGTTGGCCGCGACTACCGTTGTACCGTCCGTGACCACGATGGTGCCGTCCTGCTCCAGCAGATAGCTCTCCCGCAGGTCGGGGAACCCCTGTCCGTAGCTTTTGACATAGGCCGTGGGCGTGGTGTAGTACACCACCACCGTCCCGGCGGTGTCCAGCCGCCCGTAGGCCGCCATGTCGATATAGGAGCTGTCCGGGCAGTGGATGCGGGCGGCGTAGACCTTCCGCGGGAAGTCGGCGGCGCTCAGCAGCGCGTCCTTTTCCAGCTCAGGCATCAGCAGCGCCGTTACATCCGCCCCGGCCATGTAGGAGGCGGTGATATGCCCGTCCCTGTCCAGCAGAAGGATGCCGCTGAGGTAGTGATCCGCAGACAGGCCCCGCAGCAGGTCTTCGTTCACCGGGCCGGCCAGAAAGCGGATGTCGCGAGCGGCCTGCTTGGCCTCCTCAATGACGCGCATCAGACTGCGGGTCTCCGATGCCGTGGAGGACAGGCTGTAGGTATCGCAGCGCTTGGCCACGTACTCCACCACCCTGGACAGGCGGTTCCTGCCGTAATCCAGATCCGCGCGGACGGACAGCAGGATCACCGTGCTCATGATCAGCAGGAAGGCCGCCAGTGCCGCGGCGCGGAACATGGTGCGATCCCGCCGTTTCATCTTCACTTCACCGCTCATTGGCCGTCCACCTCCAGATACGACGCGGCGTTGAGCAGGTAGCCGCCGACGATCCGCTCCTCCGTGCCGTCACGGCGCATATCCGCCAGCACGGCGTTCAGCTGTTCGTCCAGCCCCCGCTCATCGCGGAGGTCAAAGGCCACGCCCAGCCCCACTGTCAGCAGCGGCTCGTCCAGGATCCGCAGCTCCACATCGTAATCCGCTATGTATTGCAGCACGGAGGTTTCATGCGAGGCAATGGCATCTGCATACCCCTTGCTGAGAAAGGGATACATCAGCTCCCGGTTTTGCAGAGAGATCAGCTGCCGCAGCCGGGGCAGCCCGTACTCGTCCGGATGGAGGAACAGCTCCTCCGGCTTGGTAGTGGCGTGTACCGCCATTGTCAGGCCCTCCAAATCCGACAGGGCGGTGATATCGCTGTCGGGCATCACCGCCACCACCTGACGGCTGGTCATGTACGGCCCGGCCCAGCGGTATTCCTCCGCCCGGCCGTCCATGCTGAAGCAGCACCACAGGCAGTCGATGTCGCCGTCTGCCAGCAGCTCTGCCTTGGCGCTCCAGTCGATGAAGCGGAACTCCGCACGGTAGCCCATGCGGTCAAAGGCCTCCGTGGCCAGATCGATATCAATGCCCGCAGGTGCGCCGGCAGAGCCGATATAGGCAAAGGGCGGGAATGGATCCACCCCCACCACCAGCGCCGGCCGGTCGTCGTCCTGTTCCGTTGTCTCCGGCGCGGCGCCGCAGCCGGTCAGCAGGCCGGTCGCCAGCGCCAGCACCAGCAGCAGGCTCCATACTCGTTTACTCACCATGCAGTTCTCCTTGCCGATGCGGCTGTGAAGGGGGCGCGGACACCATATGCACATTCAGATGGTCGTAGGTCATCTCAACACCGTGGGCTGCGAATGCGGTGCGGAGGTTCTCGTTCAGGGCGAAATACGCCGTCCAGTAATCCTCCGCCTTTGTCCAGCAGCGTACGGAATACTCGATGGCGCTGCTGCCGTAGTCGGTGAGGTACACCGCCGGGGCAGGCTCCTCCAGTGTGCCGGGCGTGGCGGCCACCGCCTCCAGGCAGGCGGCCTTCACCGTGTCCGTGGGCGCGTCGTAGGACGCCGTGATCCTCCGCACCACGCGGCGGCGGCCCAGTGCCGTATAGTTGACGATGCGGGAGGAGGACAGCTCCTTGTTGGGCTGCATGATGAAGTGGCCGTCGGCCGTCTCCAGCTTCGTGTGGTTCAGGGTGATCTCCCGGACGGTGCCGGTGATACCGGACACCTCGATCTCGTCGCCGATGTTGAAGGGGTGGGACGACAGGATCACCAGCCCGCCGGCCACATTGCCCAGAATATCCTCCGCCGCCAGCGTGACGCCCAGCGTCAGCACTGACACCAGCGCCGTCAGGGACGAGGTGTTCAGGCCCAGCGCCTCCGCGGTGATGATGCCCGTCAGCAGATAGAGCACCACCTTCAGCGCCGTCAGGATGATCTGGCGCAGGCGGTCGTTCAGCCGCTGGACGCGGTGCAGCAGGCGCTTGGCCAGCTTCAGCAGCAGCCGCGCCGCCACCAGGCAGACCAGCAGCGTCAGAAGCGCCGACAGGATATGGCTGAGGCTGTATCCGCCCAGCGAGGTCTGCAATAGCTTGGTAAGCTCCTCCATGGGAGCACCTCCCTTCTGTGGATGCCACCAGTATACCAGCCCCGTGGGCGCTTTGCAATTCCCCGGGACCGGCGAAGCGGGAAAAATGTGGGCGCACAGGGCATTCCTTGGCGGGTATACCCATTGACCGGAGAAAAATCTTCCTCTATAATATAGGGTCACAGAAGATATTTTGCGCAAAGGAGCAACTGCGTATGAACGAGATCTATGTCACCGGGCACCGCAACCCGGATACCGACTCCATCGTGGCCGCCATGTCCTTCGCCGCGCTGAAAAACGCACTGGGTGAGAAGGAGTATGTGGCCGTCCATCTGGGCACCATCAGCGATGAGACAAACCGGATGCTGGAGCGGTTCCACTTCAACCCGCCCCGCTTCATCCAGAACGTCCGCACCCAGGTGCAGGATCTGGATTTCGACCGGCCGCCCTGCCTGGACGCCTCCGTCACCATGGACCGGGCGTGGAAGCTCATGCGGGAGCAGAAGATCTCCGCCATCCCCGTGGTCAACGAGGACGGTACGCTGTACGGCATGCTGTCCGCCGGCGACATCGCCACGTTCAGTCTGAACACCGTGGGCGACCCCCGGGTGGACGACATCCCGCTTTTCAACCTGCTGAGCGTCATCGAGGGGCGGGTCATGGGCGACGGCGGCGACATGGTGGACAGTGTCAGCGGCTCCGTGTCCATCGCGCTGCCCCAGAATTGCGAGAACCTGCTGTTCGACAGCGCCGACAGCATCGTGCTGTGCGGCAGTCAGCCGGACATGATCCGCCGGGCGCTGGACAGGCAGGTGGCCTGCCTGATCCTGTGCCAGACCGACGTGGAGCCGGAGTGGCTGGAAAACGCCGGCAAGACCTGCGTCATCTCCACGCCGCTGGACGCCAGCCGCGTCCACCGGCTGATCTATCAGGCCACGCCCATCGGGCGGCCCTGCGCCACGGAGGGGCTGATCTCCTTCCACATGGACGACTATATCGACGACGTGCGCGAGGTGGTGCTCAAGAGCCGCTATCGCTGCTATCCCGTGCTGGACGAGGAGGAGAAGGTCGTCGGCACCCTGTCCCGGTATCACCTGCTGAAGCCCCGGCGCAAGCGGGTGGTGCTGGTGGACCACAACGAGCTGGCCCAGACCGTGCCCGGCATCGAGCAGGCGGAGATCCTGGGCATCATCGACCACCACCGTCTGGCGGATATCCAGACCCGGCAGCCCATCTCCGTGCGCAACGAGCCGGTGGGCAGCACCAACACCATCATCACCTCCATGTATCAGGAGCACGGCGTCACCCCCTCCCCCCACATGGCGGGGCTGATGGCGGCGGCCATCCTGTCCGACACCGTTATGTTCAAGTCCCCCACCTGCACCAAGCGGGACATCGCCATGGCCGAGCGGCTGGCCCGTATTGCCAAGGTGTCTCTCAGCGATCTGGGGCGGGAGCTGTTCAGCGGCAGCAACGACAGCAAATCCGCCGAGGAGCTGCTGCGCAGCGACTTCAAGGAGTTCCACATCGCCGAGCAGGTGCTGGGCGTGGGGCAGGTCACCTGCATCGACTCCCAGAGCCTGCTGGAGCGGAAGGACGAGCTGCTGGACGCCATGCGCAGGGCCCAGAAGGCCAACAGCTACGACATGGTGATCCTGATGCTCACCGACGTGCTGCAGGAGGGCACCCAGCTGCTGTACATCGGCAGCGACGACACCATCCGCAATGCCTTTGCCGTGGAGCCAAAGGACAACACGGTGTTCCTGCCCGGCGTCATGTCCCGCAAGAAGCAGGTGGTCCCCATGCTGACCACCCTGTGGGGCTGATGCGCCGCCGGAGGGTGCGCCTATGCCGTCTGTGACCGCCAAAGGGCTGGATTCCAACGCCATCAAGCTCATCGCCATCCTGGCCATGACCGTGGACCACATCGCGTGGGCGGTGTTCCCCGGCTATCCCCGGGAGTGGCTGCCGCTGGCGATGCACCTTGTGGGGCGGCTGACCTGCCCCATCATGTGCTATTTCATCGCGGAGGGCTTTCACCACACCCGCGACGTCCGCAAATACACGGCGCGGCTGTTCACGTTCGCGGTGATCTCCCACTTCTGCTACATATACGCCTCCGCGGATTTCGTGGACTGGCGCTCCTTCATCCCGTTCTACTACGGCGCGGTGCTGAACCAGACCAGCGTGATGTGGTCGCTGGCCTGGGGTCTGGTGATGCTGCGGGCGGCCCACAGCGGCCGCCTCGGCGCCGCCGCCAAGACCGCGCTGGTGGCGGGCATCTGCCTTGTCAGCTTTCCCAGCGACTGGAGCTGCATCGCGGCACTGTGCGTGCTGGCCTTCGGCTGCAACCGGGGCAATCTGAAAAAGCAGGGGCTGTGGATGGTCTTTTATGTGGCGCTGTACGCCATCGTGTACGCGCTGGCGCTGGACTGGGTATACGGTCTGGTGCAGATGGGCGTGGTGCTGAGCCTGCCGGTCCTCCGGCTGTACAACGGCCAGCGGGGCCGCAGCCCTCAGGTGAACCGGGTCATGAAGTGGCTGTTCTACGTCTACTATCCCCTGCACCTGCTGGTCATCGGCCTTCTGGAGCATGCATAAGAACTCCCGCCGGGAGAGTCAGAAAAGGGCTTTTCCGGCGGGTCCGCTTTCCCCTGCCGGCAAGAGGGGCATATCTGTTATAAAAAGAAAGGAGGAGATGCGCACGCCATGAGCCAGAGCAATGCAAACGGCGCGTCCTTTATGGAGAAGCTGTCCACCTTCATCGTGGACAAGCGCAGTCTCATTTTCCTCATCACCATTATCGGACTGATCTTCTCCGCCGTCTCCCGGAACTGGGTGGAGGTGGAGAACGACCTGACCTATTACCTGCCGGACGACTCCCAGACCAAGCAGGCGCTGGCGGTGATGAACGAGGAGTTCATCACCTACGGCACGGCGGAGCTGATGGTGGCCAACGTGACCCCCGCCCAGGCGGAAAAGCTGGCCGATCATATCCGGGAGGTGGAGGGCGTGCAGAGCGTGGACTACGACGAGACCACCGACCACTACAACGCCCTGTCCGCCCTGTTCTCCGTCACCTTCGCCTACGACGAGAACGACGACGCCTGTCTGACATCGCTGGAGGCGGTGAAGGAGCTGCTGGGCGACTATGATCTGTATGTATCCACGGATCTGGGCAACACCCTGCGGGAGACCATCGACCACGAGATCAGCATCATCATGGTCTATGTGGCCGTGGTCATCGTGCTGGTGCTGCTGTTCACCTCCGAGACCTACGGCGAGGTGCCGGTGCTGATCCTGACGTTCGTGGTGGCGCTGGTGCTGAACCAGGGCACCAACTTCCTGATGGGCAAGATCTCCTTCGTGTCCAACTCCGTCACCAGTATTCTGCAGCTGGCGCTGTCCATCGACTACGCCATCATCTTCTGCAACCGCTTCAAGGAGGAGCACCGTCTGCTGGCGCTGCGGGAGGCGGTGATCGTGTCCCTGAGCAAGTCCATCCCGGAGATCGGCGCCAGCAGCCTGACCACCATCGGCGGTCTGGTGGCCATGCTGTTCATGCAGTTCAGACTTGGCCCGGACATGGCCCTGTGCCTCATTAAATCCATTCTGTTCGCGCTGCTTTCCGCCTTCGTGGTGATGCCGGGCCTGCTGATGCTGTTCGGCCCGCTCATCGACCGGACGCCGCACCGCAGCTTTGTGCCCAAGATCCCCTTTGTGGGCAGGTTCGACTACGCCACGCGGCATGTGGTGCCTATCATCTTCGCACTGCTGATCACGGCGGGCTTCTTCCTGTCGTCCCGGTGCCCCTACGCCTACGGCTACAGCCTGCTGACCACGCCGAAGCAGAACGAGAGCCAGATCGCCCAGCAGATGATCGACGACACGTTCACCTCCAGCAACATGCTGGCGCTGATGGTGCCCGCCGGCGACTACGACAGCGAGCGCGCCCTGCTGGCGGAGCTGGAGCAGTACGACGAGGTGGATCACACCATGGGGCTTGTGAACATCGAGGCGCTGGACGGCTATATGCTGGCCGACGAGCTGACGCCCCGGCAGTTCGCGGAGCTGGCCGGGCTGGACTATGAGACGGCCCAGCTGGTGTACGCGGCCTACGCCGCCATGGACGGCGACTACGGCCAGCTGGTGGGCAAGCTGTCCACCTACAGGGTGCCGCTGCTGGATATGTTCCTGTTCGTATGTGAGCAGGTGGACGCCGGCGTGGTGACGCTCAGCGCCGACCAGACCGCCATGCTGCAGAGCGCCCAGACCCAGATGCGCAGCGCGAAGAACCAGCTGCAGAGCGACAGCTTCAGCCGGATGCTGGTGTACCTCACGCTGCCGGAGAGCGGCGACGAGACCTACGCCTTCACCGACAAGATCCTGGACATCGCCCAGAAATACTACCCCGGTCAGCAGGTGTATCTGGCCGGCGACTCCACCAACGAGTACGACTTCGAGAAGTCCTTCGCCATCGACAACAAGGTGGTCAGCGTTGTGTCCATTCTGGTGGTCATGGTGGTGCTGCTGTTCACCTTCAAGTCCGCGGGCATGCCGGTGCTGCTGATCCTGGTGATCCAGGGCTGCATCTGGATCAACTTCTCCGTCCCGGCCATCACCGGGAAGTACCTGTTCTATCTGAGCTATCTGATCGTCAGCTCCATCCAGATGGGCGCCAACATCGACTACGCCATCGTCATCGCCAGCCGCTATCAGGAGCTGAAGGTGAAGATGGCCCAGCGCAGCGCCATCGTGGAGACGCTGAACTTCGCGTTCCCCACCATCATCACCTCCGGCGCCATCATGTCCATCTGCGGCTTCCTCATCGGCAGCATGACCTCCGAGCCTACCATCGCCGGTATCGGCGAGAGCCTGGGCCGGGGCACGGTGATCTCCATTATCGTGGTCATGTTCGCCCTGCCCCAGATCCTGCTGATCGGCAGCCGGGTCATCGACAAGACCTCCTTCTCCGTGCCGTCGGTGGTGGCCAAGAAGGCCGGCCACGGCAGCATGACGGTGAACGGTCTGGTGTACGGCCGCATCAACGGCACCGTCCGGGGCGTGATGCGCGCCACGGTGGAGGGCGACATTGATCTGACCATGGTCTCCAGTGCGGAGGGAGAGGAGGCGAACGACCGCGATGAAACGACTTGATATACGCCGGGTCTGCGGGGCGCTGCTGGCGCTGCTGCTGGCGGCCGCCTGCCTGCCCCTGACCCGGAGCTACGCCGCCCCGGTGTCGGACGCCATCCACATTGCCAGCGAGGCCGATCTGGCCGATCTGGCCCAGCAGTGTGCGCTGGACACCTGGTCCCGGGGCAAGACGGTGATACTGGACAGCGATCTGTCTCTGGAGGATGGGTCGTTCCTGCCCATTCCCTCCTTCGGCGGCGTGTTTGACGGGCAGGGCCACGCCATCCGGGGCATCCGCATCTCCGGCAGTCTGTCCCCCGCCGGCCTGTTCGGTGTGGTGCAGGAGGGCGGCGTCATCCGCGATCTCCGCGCCGAGGGTGCGGTGACGCCGGAGGGCGATGCCCGGAACGCAGGCGGCATCGCCGGCGAGAACCGGGGCACCATCGAGGACTGCAGCTTTACCGGCACCGTATCCGGCAAGGCCAACATCGGCGGCATTGCCGGCGCCAACATGGCCGCCGGCAGCATCCTGCACTGTCAGGCCAGCGGCGCGGCGGCAGGCGAGGTCATGACCGGCGGCATCGCCGGGTACAACGAGGGGCTGCTGGCCTCCTGCGAGAACAGCGCCTTCGTCAACGTGGCCAGCACAGACCCCCGTATCGACCTGGACGACCTGACACAGGCGCTGACCATGGATCTGTCCGCTCTGAGCCGCCTGAACGCCGGCACCTCCGTCACGGACACCGGCGGCATCGCCGGATACTCCGCCGGGACCATCTCGGACTGCGTGAACCACGGGGCCGTGGGCTATCAGCACATCGGCTACAACACCGGCGGCATCGCGGGCCGCAGCTGCGGTCAGCTGCGGCCCGCGATGCCGCCGGTGTTGTAGCCGATGTGCTG
>URVR01000008.1 GCA_900551355.1 uncultured Eubacteriales bacterium
ATCTACACTTATGCGATCGTCGGCAGCGTCAGATGTGTATAAGAGACAGGGGTATCCAGCGTGGCCACGCTCAGCACCTGGGTCTGGCCGCGGGTGAACAGGCCGGAGCCGTGGACACGGGGCAGCACACCCACCTCGGCGTCCAGCGGACGGATCTCGTTCTTCTGGCGGCCATCCACGCGATGACCCTCCAGCAGCCATGCCTTCACGATCTTCTTCTGGAACTTGTAGGTGATCTCGTCCAGATACTGATCCATGTTGGGATAGTCCTCCAGGAACAGCTCGTGCCACTTCTCGATCAGCTGGTTCCAGCGGGCCTCGCGGACGTTCTTGTCGTCGGTGTCCATGGCGGCCTTGGCGTCGTCCATGGTGGCGGCCACGATCTTGTCAAACAGCTCCTGATCGAAGTCGGCGTGGGGGTAGTCAAACTTGGGCTTGCCGATCTCGCTGACCATCTGGTTGATGAGGGCGATCTGCTTCTGGTTCTCCTCATGGGCGGAGCGGATGGCCTCGAACATCACGTCGTTGGGCACCTCGTTGGCGCCGGCCTCGATCATGACCACCTTCTTGCCGGTGGAGACCACGGTCACGTCCAGATCGCTGACCTTACGCTGCTCGGCGTCGGGGTTAAAGACCAGCTTGCCGTCCACCAGACCCACCTTCAGGGCGGCCACAGGGCCGTTCCAGGGGATGTCGGAGATGGCCAGCGCGGCGGAGGTGCCGATGAGGGCGGCGATCTCCGGGGAGCAGTCGTGATCCACGGCCATGACGGTGCACATCACGGACACGTCGTTGCGGAAATCGTAGGGGAACAGGGGGCGGATGGGGCGGTCGATGACACGGCTGGTCAGGATGCCCTTCTCGCCGGGGCGGCCCTCGCGGCGGTTGAAGCTGCCGGGGATGCGGCCCACGGCGTACAGCTTCTCCTCAAAGTCCACGCTGAGAGGGAAGAAGTCGATGCCGTCCCGGGGACGGGGGGCGGCGGTGACGCAGCACAGCACGCGGGTGTCGCCGTAGCCCACCATGACGGCGGCGTTGGCCAGCTCAGCCAGCTTGCCCACCTCCAGCGTGAGGGGACGGCCCGCCAGATCCATGGTGTACTTGTGATAGTGGGGGAATTGGCGCTTGGTGATGATGGTCGACATATCATTTCTCCTTTTTTGTGAAATAGCATCCTGTGCCGCGACCCATCGCCGTTAGCACTTGAAAACACCCCGAAAACAGCGGTTTCGACGCATTTTCAACTGCTAATGGCTGGATGCGCACACGGCGCAGAATGTGAAAGAAGGGTGATGCGCGTGCGCACATCACCCTGTTTCAACTTACTTACGCAGACCCAGCTTGGCGATCAGGGCACGATAACGCTCGATGTCCTTCTTGGCCAGGTAGTCCAGCAGACGGCGGCGCTTACCGATCATCATCTGCATGCCGCGGCGGCTGTGGAAGTCATGGGGATGCACCTTCAGGTGCGCGGTCAGCTGGTTGATGCGCTCGGTGAGGATCGCCACCTGCACCTCGGGGGAGCCGGTGTCGGTCTCGTGGGTACGGTTGGCCTCGATGATGGAGGTCTTCTGGTCTTTCAGCATCATGGTTGTGTTTCCACCTTTCATAAATTACGCCCGCATCCTGAGCCGTGGGAGAGATGGACCGCTCCGCGCAGCTAAGGCAAGGGGCAGCGACATAGTCGCGTACCTTGGTATGTTACCATAAACCCACCCGTTTGTAAAGCAGATTTTTTCATTTGTTTACGTTTTGTTCTTCACTTTTGGCCGGGAAGCTGGTATACTGACGTGGTTCCTGCAAGAAAGGGGAGTTTTTCCGATGAAACGACACACGCGCTTACTGGTGCTGCTGTTGGCAGCGCTTTTGACCGGCTGCGGCAGCAAGGCCCAGCAGCCCAAGGAGGCGGATGCCGCCGTGCAGACGGCTCTGCCGCCGGAGGGCATCACCGCCCTGACCCTGTCCGACGATGCCCAGGTGCTGCGCTTCCGCCGGGACGGCGACATCTGGTACTGGCAGGATGACGAGACGTTCCCGCTGGATCAGGCGTCCATGCCCGCCCTGCTGGAGGCGGCCGCCGCCATGACCGCCGCCCCGTCGGTGCCGGCGGGAGACGACCTGTCGGCCTACGGGCTGGACGACGCCAAGACCAGCCTGTCCGTCACGGCGGACGGCGAGACGCTGACCTTCACCCGGGGCGACCAGGCCGCCTCCGGCGACTGGTACCTCCGCTGCACCGAGGACGGCACCGTGCGGACGGTATCCGACGACACCGTAAAGGTGTTCCAGCTGCTGGACGGCAGCATCTACGACATGGCCGTGCTGCCCACACTGCCCGCCATCACCATGGACACGCTGCACACCGCCGCCATCACAGGCGCCAGCGGCGTCCAGATCAACCTCCGCGTGGTGGACGGCGTCCGGAAGGTGGGCAGCCGCGACGTGACGGCGGAGACGGCGGCCCTGATGGACGAGCTGTCCCAGCTGGCCGTCACCGCCTGCGTGGACTACGACCCCGCCGAGGGCGCCGCCGCCGTCTGCGGACTGGACGCACCGGAGGCGGTGCTGACCCTGACCTACGCCAACGCCGTGGGCACGGAGGAGACGCTGACCGTCACCGTGGGCCTGCCCATCGGGGACGGCGGCCGCTATATGACCCTCGGCGGCGACGCCACCATCTACCGCATGGAGGAGACGTCTCTGGTGCAGCTGCTGACGCTGGCGGAGACGGGGCTGAACTGAAAACAAAAAGGTGCGTTGCAAAACGCACCTTTTTGTGATATAAGAGGAGACGAAAAGGAGGGCTGCCCATGCGCATACTCATCGTGGAGGACGAAAAGCGTCTGGCGGGCACGCTGGCGGAGCTGCTGCACCGCCGGGGCTACACCGTGGACGTCAGCTATGACGGCGTGTCCGGTCTGGACAACGCCCGCAGCGGCATCTACGATCTGGTGCTGCTGGACGCCATGCTGCCGGGGCTGGACGGCTTCTCGCTGCTGCAGCAGCTCCGCGCCGGCGGCGACACGGTGCCCGTGCTGATGCTGACGGCCCGCAGCGACCTCAGCGACCGGGTGCGGGGTCTGGACTGCGGCGCCGACTACTACCTGACCAAGCCCTTTGAAACGGAGGAGCTGCTGGCCTGCATCCGCTCCCTGCTGCGGCGGGGCGGCGAGACGGCGGACAGCGGCGCCGTCTCCTTCGGCGACCTGCGCCTGGAGATGACCACGTTCCTCCTCTCCTGCGGCGACCGGTTCGTCCGCCTGAGCCGCCGGGAGTACGACCTCATGGAGCTGCTGATGAAAAACGGCAGCCAGATCGTATCCAAGGAGCAGCTGATACTGAAGGTATGGGGCTACGACTCCGCCGCCGAGGACAACAACGTGGAGGTGTACATCTCCTTCCTGCGGCGGAAGCTGACCCATCTGCACTCCCGTGTGCGCATCAGGACCCTGCGCATGGTGGGCTACTGTCTGGAGGAGGTGACGGCATGATCCGCAGACTGCGCTGGAAGGTCATCGGCCTGAATATGGGCATGGTGTTCTGCGTCCTGCTGGCGGTATTCGCCGCCGTGTACTTCTCCTCCCGGGCCGTCATCGCCCGCAGCGTCCAGCAGCAGCTGCAGCAGGTGCTCCAGACCGGCAGCGGCTACGACCTGTCCCAGCCGGGACAGGAGGGGGTGCCCTGCTTCGTGGCGGAGGTCTACGCCAGCGGCACCGTCCGTGTCTCCGGCAACAGCTACTACGACCTGACGGACAAGGCGGCGCTGGTGGATATCGTCACCGCCGCCCTTTCGGCGGACAGCGACGAGGGCGTGCTGGCGGAGCACCACCTGCGCTACCTGCGGCAGACGGGGCTGCTGTCCACCCGCATCGCCTTTACCGACAGTACGCTGGAGCAGGCCACCCTCCGCAGCCTGCTGACCGGCAGCCTGCTCATCGGCCTGGCGGCGCTGGCGGTGCTGTTCGCCTGCAGCTATGTGCTCAGCGGCGCGGTGACGCGCCCGGTGGACCGCGCGTGGCAGCAGCAGAAGCAGTTCCTGTCCGACGCCAGCCACGAGCTGAAAACGCCCCTGACGGTGATCCTGTCCTCGGCGGAGCTGCTGGAGCAGAGCGCCGCGCCGGAGCAGAAGCAGTATGTGGACAACGTCCGGGCCGAGTCCCGCCGCATGAAGCGTCTGGTGGAGGATATGCTCACCCTGTCCCGGGTGGATCGGGGCGGCGAACACCTGCCGGACACCACGGCGGACCTGTCGGACGCGGCGGCGGACGCCGCCCTCCGGTTCGAGCCGGTGGCCTACGAGGCGGGACACACCCTGTCCTACGACATCGCGCCGGGGCTGCTGGTGCGGGGTGACAGCGGCAAGCTGGAGCAGGCGGTGGCCGTCCTGCTGGACAACGCCATCAAATACGCCGCCCCCGGCACGGAGGTGCGTCTGGACGCGGCGCGGCAGGGCAAAAACGCCTGCCTGTGGGTGGAGAACGAGGGCGACCCCATCCCCGCCGACAAGCTGCCCCACATCTTCGACCGCTTTTACCGGGCCGACGCCTCCCGCACCGACGGCGGCAGCTTCGGCCTGGGCCTGCCCATTGCCAGAGCCATCGTGGAGGCGCACCGGGGCACCCTCCGCTGCGACAGCGGCGGGCATACCACCCGCTTTACCATTACCCTCCCCTGCCGGCAGGGGAAATAGAGAGGCGATACCATGTTTGATACCATCATCCGCGGCGGCACGGTCATCGACGGTACCGGCCTCCCCGGCTTTACCGCCGACGTGGGCATCACCGCTGGGAAGATCGCGGCGGTGGGCGCGCTGTCCGCCGCCCCGGCATCCCGCGTCATCGACGCATCGGGCCGCGTGGTGACCCCCGGCTTCATCGACATCCACCGCCACGCCGATGCCGCGGCCTTCCGCCCCGGCTACGGAGAGCTGGAGCTGCGGCAGGGGCTGACCACCATCGTCAACGGCAACTGCGGCCTGTCCGCCGCCCCCTTCGGCGAGACCCACGCCGCCGCCATCCGGGCCTATCTGCGGCCCATCACCGGCGACATCCCGGCGGCGCTGCCCTCCGCCTCCATGGCGGACTATCTGGCGGCGCTGCACGATCTGCCCCTCCACACCGGCATGCTGGCGGGGGCAGGCATCCTCCGGGCGGACGCCGCCGGCTACGAGCTGGAGCGTCTGGAGGACGCCCACTACCGCGCCATCCACCGTGCCATGGAGCGGGCGCTGGCGGACGGCGCGCTGGGCGTGTCCCTGGGGCTGGGCTACGCGCCGGAGTGCTTTTACACCACGGCGGAGCTGATCCGGGCGCTGGAGCCTCTGCGGGGGCAGGGCATTCCCCTCACCGTCCACATGCGGCAGGAGGGCGCCGGGGTCTGCGGGGCCGTGGAGGAGATGCTCACCGTGGCCCGGGCGCTCCGCATCCCCCTGCACATCAGTCATCTGAAGGCCATGGGCCGGGACAGCTGGGGCAAAAAGGTCCCCCGCGCGCTGGACATGCTGACCCGGGCCCGGCAGGAGGGCATGGACGTCAGCTGCGACGTATACCCCTACACCGCCGGCTCCACCCAGCTGCTGCACATCCTGCCGCCGGAGTTTCTGGAGGGCGGCATGGACGCGGTGGTAAAACGTCTCCGTGACCCCGCCGCCCGGCGGGAGCTGGCACAGCGCATCGACACCGGCGACGGCTTTGACGACATCGCCCGTCTGGCGGGCTGGGACGGCATCTACCTCACCAGCCTCCACTGTCCGGAGGATCACCCGTTTTTGGGCAAGAGCCTTGCCCAGATCGCGGCGCTGCTGGGACAGGATCCCCTCAACTGCTGCTGCGACCTGCTGGTACGGGAGGACTGCCAGATCACCATGATCGACTTCATGGCCTCGGAGGAGGACATCGCCGCCATTTTGCAAAGCGAGCTGTCCAACCTGATCTCCGATGCCACCTACCCCACGGAGGGCATGCCCCATCCCCGTGTCTACGGCACGTTCCCTCGCCTGATCCGGCACTTTGTCATGGAAAAGCGGGTGCTCTCACTGGAGCAGGCAGTGCGGAAAATGACGGCGCTGCCCGCCAAAGCCCTGCGCCTGCGGGGCAAGGGCGTTCTGGCCGAGGGCATGGACGCGGATCTCTGCGTCTTTGACCCGGCGCAGCTCCGGGAGAACGGCGATTATCAGGATCCCTGCCGGATGGCGTCCGGGCTGGACGCCGTGCTGGTGGCGGGGGAACCGGCGGTCATACGCGATACATACACCGGCGTCCGCGCCGGCACAGTCATCAGGAGGGATACGCTATGAGAACAGATATGCTGCGGGAGCTGGAGCGCATTGTCCGCCTTGCCGGGGACATGGTGCGGGAGGCTCACGACATCGAGCAGGTCACCACGGAAAAGACCGGCGCCGCCGACCTCGTCACCAAGTATGACGTGGCGGTGCAGGGCTTTCTGAAGCGGGAGCTGCTGACGCTGCTGCCGGAGGCGGACTTCTTCGGCGAGGAGGGGGAGCACGCGGCCCTGACCCGCCCGTGGACGTTTATCGTGGACCCCATCGACGGTACCACCAACTTTGTCCGCCGCCTGCACTACAGCAACATCTCCGTGGCGCTGGCCCACGACGGGCAGGTAGCGTACGCCGTGGTCTACGACCCCTTTGCCGACCAGCTGTTCTCCGCGCAGAAGGACTGCGGCGCGTTCTGTAACGGCCTGCCCATCCATGTCAGCGACAAGGACATGGCCCACGCCGTGTTCCTCTGCGGCTCCACCATCTATGACCGCAGCCTGACGGAGCAGAACTTCTCCCTGCTGCGGCAGCTGTATGACCGGGGGCTGGACTACCGCCGCTTCGGCGCGGCGGCGCTGGATCTGTGTCAGGTGGCCGCCGGCCGGGTGGAGCTGTTCTACGAGTGCCGTCTGTCCCCCTGGGACTACGCCGCCGGCAGTCTCATCGTGGTCGAGGCCGGCGGCATCGTCACCGGCTTTGACGGAAAGCCCATGGATGTGCTGCGGCCCTCGTCGGTGTTCGCCGCCAACGCGAAATGCCATGGCGTGCTGCATGAGCTGACGCTGTAAAGGATCAAAAAGAGGCGGGACGGCCCATTACGGGCCGTCCCGCCTCTTTTTATTTCAGGAATGATCGCATGATGCACTTCATGGTGAAGCGTATCTGCTTCCAGGCGGAAATTGTTTTCGGAAATTCCGGAAATTCTTTTTTACAGGAATTTGTCCAGCTCCCGCTCCACCTCCGGCATCTTCTTCACGGCGGGACGCTGGATGCGCAGGCCGTCCTTGATGACCATGTGCAGGCTGCGCAGCGCCGTCAGATCGGCCAGCGGGTCCCTGTCGCACACGATGAGATCGGCGGCCTTTCCCGGCTCCACGGAGCCGGTGATATCGCTGATGCCCGCCAGCTCCGCGTTGAGCAGCGTGGCGCTGTACAGCGCGAAGGCCGGTGTCACGCCGCAGTATTTCACAAAATAGCACAGCTCCCGCCACATGTCGTAGTGGGTGATATAGGGGCAGCCGGTGTCGGTGCCCAGCCCCACGGGGATGCCGTTTTCCAGGCACGCCTTGGCCAGCGCCACGATACCCTCGAACACCACCCGGCCATTCTCCTGCTGCTCATAGGTGGCGTGGGAGATGCTGCGGTCGAACAGGGCGTAGGGCACGGCGGGAGAGATGGTGGAGATCTGGAATGCCCCCCGCTCCCGGAACAGCCGCAGGATGTCCGCGTCCGGCATGGCGCCGTGCTCGATGGAGTCCACGCCGTTTTCCAGCGCCACACGGACGCCCTCCGGGCTCTCTACATGGGCGGCCACCTTCATGCCCAGCGCGTGGGCGCGGTCGCAGGCGGCCTTCACCAGCGGCGGCTGCATCCGCAGCACCCCCGGCTCCCCCACCACCTCGGCGTCCATGACGCCGCCGGTGATCATCAGCTTGATGAGATCGGGCTGCTCCGCCGCGATCTTCTCCACATAGGCGGCGGCCTCCTCCGGCGTCCGGGCCTCGTAGGCCAGGGAGCCGGCCATGTGCCCGCCCGGCACGGATACCGCCATGTTGGACGCCGCCACACGGGGGCTCAGGATCTCGCCGGCGGCTGCCCGGTCACGGATGATGGTGTCAAAATCCGCCACGCCGCCCACCGTCCGGATGGTGGTGACGCCGCTGAGCAGCTCCGTTCTGGCGTAGCTCTCGCACAGGCGGACGCCCACCCGGCGCATCAGGCCGTTGGAGGTGATGAGCTTCACCAGCTTCTTCGGGTCAGCGGGCTTCTTTTTCGGCTTGCCGGAGGCCGGCAGGTGGACATGCATATTGATCAGCCCCGGCAGCACATACCGCCCCGCCAGATCCACCGGCTCGTACCCGGCAGGCACCGGCCCGTCGGTGACGGCGGCGATGCGGCTGCCCTCCACGCAGACGGTCTTTCCCGTCTGGGGCGTCATGTCCCGGGTACCGTCCAGCACCACACCGTTCATCAGCGCATAGCGCGTCTCGTTTTTATACACGGGAACACCTCATGAGAATGTTATGCTTCTTTTTTGCCGGATACGTTGGCCGCGAACACGCAGACCAGGATCACCGCCACGCCCAGCATCTGCCAGATGCTGAACGCCTCCTTCAGCAGCACCACGCCCGCCAGCACGGACACCACCGTGGTGACGTTGGAGAAAAGCGACGTCTCCGACACGGACAAGTGGCTGTTGGCGAAGTTCAGCAGGCCGTAGGCCAGCACCGAGGACAAAAGCCCCAGATACAGCACCGCCACCCAGAAGCCGCCGTCGTGCATGGGCCCGGTGATGAGGGGGCTGTGCAGCCCGCCGGCATAGATCAGTCCCACCGGGATGAACACTACCATGCCCACGGTGAACATGACATAGGTCATCTCAAAGGGCGTGAAGCGCTTGGCCGCGTCGTGGCTGATGCCGTAATACAGGGTGTCGCTGAGCATGGTCAGCAGCAGGAACAGCATGCCCAGCGCGGAGACCATCACCGCCCCGCCCGCGGAGATCAGCGCCACGCCGCCGATGGCGCCCACGGCGCACAGCACCTGCTTCAGCGTCACCTTTTCGTGGAGCACCAGCACGTCCATGAGGATGCAGCACACCGGCACGGCGGAGATGATGGTGCCCGCTACCGCCGAGGAGGTGTACAGGATGCCGTAGTTTTCAAAAATGAAGTAGGCCACCGGCTGCACGATGCCCAGCAGCAGCAGCTTGTACACCGGCTTGCCCCGCAGGGAGAAGGCGAACAGCGGGCGGCCCCGCAGCTTTCCCACCAGCGCGTTGACCAGCACCACCAGCGTCATGGCCGCCACTGCCACCGTGAACCGGAAGGCCAGCAGCACCGTGGGCGCGGCCACCTCCAGCGCCAGCTTGGAGAACATGAAGCTCATGCCGAAGATCACGTCGGCGGTGATGGCCGCCAGCAGCGACAGGGTGTGGGTCTTTTTCTGTGTCATATCCGGATACCTCATTTCTTGTTGGCGCTCACTATAGCACAGCGGCGGCGAAAAAGCAAGGCGCGCCGCTTTCCCGGAAAAACGAAAGCCCCGCGCATCGCGCGGGGCTTCCGTGCCGGCGGCTTGGGGAGAGGGTGCCGCCGGATGTGGGAGGTAAAAATTTTAGAAGGAAGAAAAGTTGAATGGAAAAAACAGGTTACTTATTGGTGACCTTGCTGACGATGCCGACTACCACAAGAAGACCGGCCAGAGCAGCCAACAGAATGTTCAGACCCATGCTTCAGCGCCTCCTTTCCTGCAGTTCTCTTAACGTGTTTTTAATGTAGCACAACGCAAGCGATTTGTAAAACGCATCATATTCATCAAAACCATGAAAAATACTTTGCGCCATGCCGCCGCATATGCTATACTGGCACTATGAGAGGAGCGTGAGGCCATGAGTGTGGCGAAATACCAGATCTTTCTGAAAACCGTGGCGTGCGGCAGCTTTACGGCGGCGGCCCGGGAGATGAACTTTACCCAGTCCGGCGTCAGCCACGCCATCGGCTCGCTGGAGGAGGAGCTGGGCGTGCCCCTGCTGATCCGCAGCCACGGCGGCGTCACCCCCACGGCGGACGGACGGGAGCTGATGCCCTACTTTGAGAAGATGTGCGCCATGCAGCACCAGCTGGAGCAGCGGGCCGCCGACCTGCGGGGGCTGGAGACGGGCCTGGTGAAGGTGGCCACCTTTACCAGCGTGTCGGAGAAGTGGCTGCCCAACATCCTCAAGACGTTTCAGGAGCACTATCCCCGCATCGAGTTCGAGCTGCTGCCCTCCAACTTCAACAACGAGATCAGCGACTGGGTGCTGAAGGGGCAGGCGGACTGCGGCTTCATCAGCCTGCCGGCCCCGGCGGAGAAATATCTGGACTGCTGGCTTTTGCAGCGGGATCAGTGGAAGGTCATCGTTCCCTGCGGACACCCGCTGGCCGGCGCGGATCCCTTCCCGCCGGAGGCGCTGGAGCAGTATCCCCTGATCCTGCTGGACGAGGGCGACGACTACGAGATCCAGGCGGTGTTCGACACGCTGGGCCTGAAGCCGAAGATCCAGTACACCGTCCAGCAGGACCAGACCATTCTGGCCATGGTGTCCAACGGGCTGGGCATCAGCGTCATGGAGGAGCTGATGCTCTACCGCTGCGCCTATCCGCTGGTGGCCTGTTCCCTGCCCCAGCCGTTTTACCGGAACATCGGCATCTGCGTCAAGGACAAGAACGCCCTGTCCAACAGCACGCGGGCCTTTATCGACCACACCCGCCGGTGGGTGCTGGCCAACTTTCCCGACGGCTGGAATGCCCCGCCGCCCACCACCCGCTGACATACCGCAACGAAACGCCGCCCCGTGCCGTCATAGACAGCAGAGGCGGCGTTTTGCCGCAAAGGTTCCGCTGGCGTTTTCCCGCCCGGTGTGGTAGGATGTAGGGACACACCATCCGCAAGGGAGGGAGCGCGTCTTGGAGGACGTACAGATCATCGACCTGTTTTTCCGCCGTGATCCGGCGGCGCTGGAGGCCGTGGAGGCCCGATACGGAAAAAAGTGCCTGGCGGCGGCGTGCCACATCCTGCCGGACCGGCGGGACGCGGAGGAGTGCGTCTCCGACGTGTGGCTGCGGCTGTGGAACGCCATTCCCCCGGAGCGGCCCCGCAGTCTGGCGGCCTATATCACCTGCATCGTCCGGCGCGTGGCGCTGGACCGCTGCGACTACAACAAAGCTGCCCAGCGCCGCAGCGACCTGACGGTGGCCTTTGAGGAGCTGGAGGGCTGTCTGCCGGCGGAGGACGCCGCCGCCGCGTCCCTCCGGCAGCAGGAGTTTGCACGGGTACTCAACGACTTCCTGCGGCAGCTGACACGGCAGAGCCGTACATATTTTATCCGCCGCTACTGGTACGGCGAGAGCATCCGCGAGATCGCGGAGGCATGCGGCGCCGGGGAGGAGAAGATCAAGTCCTCCCTGTTCCGCACCCGCCAACGGTTGCGGCAATGTCTGGAAAAGGAGGGGATGCTGTGAACGAGCCTATGCTGCGCATAATGATGGACGCCATCGACGACGAGCTGCTGGAGGAGGCCCAGCGTCCCCTGCCGGCACGGCGCCCCGCCCTGCGGTGGGGCATGCTGGCGGCCTGCCTGTGCATCGCCGCCGCCCTGCTGTTGGCACAGCCATGGCGGGCGGGCCAGGCGGACAGCGCCATGGACGGCGCCGCAGACCCCGCACCCACCGCCGCGCCGGCGGCGGGCACCGATCTGCTCAGCGCCACGCTGGCGCTGCCGGCGGACGCGGTGCGCGTCTCGGACTACGATCTGCGCACGGATGAGGGCGGCGGTGTGACCGCCGTGTCCTGCACCGTGGCGGTGGACGGCTGGGACTACGACTACGGCGCGGTCTATACCGCGGAGCCGCTGCCGGCACCCGACGGCGCCACGCCCTCCGTCAGCTGGGAGGTCAGCGGGCTGACGCTGCTGCTGTACGACGACGGCGCGGTGGGCTGGTACGACGCGGGCGCCGGTATCCAGTGGTACTGCGTGCCGTGGGACGGCGGCGAGCCGCTGGTCACCGCCTTCTCCCTGATGGACGCCCAGGCCTACACGGTGCCGTCCCCGCCGGAGGGCGCGGAGGTGCTGGGGTACGACCTCTTCGAGCTGGACGGCATGACCGTCACGGAGGTGTCGTTCCGGTCCGACGGGCTGACGTGGCATTACCGCATGGCACCTACCGCCGACGTGACGGAGGAGATCCCGGATATCTCTCAGTTTACCGGCGGCAGCGAGACAGCGGAGGCCGCCGTCCGCTGGTGCAGCGCCCGGCTGTACTGGACGGAGGGCGGCGGAGGCGCCGCTGTCTGGAAGGATGTGGCGCCGGGGCTGACGTACAGCCTGACGGTGGACGGCGGCGCCTCGGCGGCGGGGCTGACGGACATGGCCCGGCGGGTGTTCGTCCCCGCACAGGAGGAAAGCTGACAGAATACGCAAACAGGAGGGACCTGCTTTCGCAGGTCCCTCCTGTTTGCGTATTTTCTTATTCGCGGCGCAGGGCCTCAATGGGGTTGAGCTTGGAGGCCTTCACCGCCGGTACGAAGCCGAACACCACGCCGATGACCATGGAGAAGGCCACGGCGATGATGCAGGCCGGGACGCTGATGGCCACCGGCGTGCTCATGATGTGGGACATCATCTCCGCAAGGCCGATGCCGCAGCCTACGCCCAGGATGCCGCCCATGCTGGTGAGCACCGCCGCCTCCGTCAGGAACTGCAGGCGGATACGGCTCTGCTGGGCGCCGATGGCGATCTTCAGGCCGATCTCGCGGGTACGCTCCGTCACGGACACCAGCATGATGTTCATGACGCCGATGCCGCCCACCACCAGAGAGATGGCGGCGATCCAGATCAGCTGCTTGTTGGAGCTTTCGGACAGGCTCTGCAGCTGGCTGGCCTGTTCCAGCAGGTCCTTGGACTGGTACTTGAACGTGTCGCCGGAGATAACATGACCGTTCAGATACTCCGCCACGTTGTTGCCGGCGGTGGTCATATCGTTGGTAGACGTGGCACGGACGGCCACGGACTGGGGCTCGTCATAGCGATAGACGATGGGCCAGCAGCTATCGGGGATAAACACCGTGCCGGAGGTATTGCCCGTGTACATATAGTAGTCGTTGAGGTTGTTGATCACCGGCTCGGAGGTCACCCGCGGGGAGATCACGCCCACCACGGTGAACGGCTCGCCGGAGATCTCCATGGTGCCGCCGATGGGGTTCTCGCCCTGGAACAGGCTCTGGGCCGTTCTGGCGTCGATGAGCGCCACCTTCCGGCAGGTGTCAAAGTCCGACTGGATAAAGGCGCGGCCGTAGTTGACGGCGTAGTCCGCCGCGGACAGGTAGTGGCTGTCGATGCCGTACAGGTTGCCGCTGAAGGAATTGTTGCCCACATACACGCCGTCGGGCCACTGGCGCTGGTGGTACAGGGACACGTCCTGTACGCTGCCCAGCTGGCTCATCTCGTCGCGCATCTCCGATGTGACGCAGGCGACGCCCTCCGGCAGCGCCATATAGCCCAGCTCCACCTGGTTGCCGTCCTGGGTCAGCTGCACGCGCACCACGTTGTTGCCCGCGCCGATGAGGTTCTGCTTGATCTGCTCGTTGGTGCCCTGGATGGTGGATACGATGGTGATGATGGCGGCGATGCCGATGATGATGCCCAGCATGGTCAGAAACGACCGCAGCTTATGGCTCCATACGCCCTGAAAGGCAAGGTTGATATTTTCTAACATCGCTTCGCCTCCTTACATCGCGTTGTACAGCTGGTCCGCCGTGGCCTCCACCGTGGCGGCGCCGGGCTTCACGTCCCGGCCATAGGGGAACGCCACATAGTCGTCCACCGTCAGACCGCCGCGGATCTGGGTGTAGCTGCCCCACAGGTCGCGGCCCGTCTGGACCCAGCGCTGCTCCAGCTTGCCGTCCTCACCCCGCGCCAGCACATAGCTCTTGCCGTTTTCGGTGCGGATGAACATGGTTTGCAGGTACAGGCTGCTGCCGCTGGTGTCCACGGTCTTCTGATAGGACATATCCACATAGTCGCCGGCCTGCAGGTTGACGTCCTCGGACACAAACACCTTGAAGGGGTAGTAGGACACGTTGCTGTTGGAGTCTCCGCCCCAGTTGCTGCCGTTGTCTGTGGGGAAATCGCTGATCTCCACGATCTTGCCCTCGCAGCTGGCGCCGGTCATCCAGCTGCTGATCTGCACGGTATCACCGATCTTCACCGTGCCCAGATCCAGCTCGCCCAGGGAGCCGGTAACGTAGTAGCCGCCGCCGCCGGAGACCTCCACCACAGGCTCGCTGTTGTTGTAGGCCTCTGTGGTGTCCCGGACGGTCTTGACCACGCCGTCTATCTCGCTGTATACGGTGCCGTCGCCCAGCTCCTTCTTCTTTTTGTCCAGCTCCAGCTGAGCCTGCTTCACCGAGCGCTCGTAGTCATACACCGACTTTACCGTGGAGGCGATAAGGGACTGCAGCTCCTCCTTGGTGTGGGACTCGTCCAGCAGCAGCTGGATCTTCTCCAGCTTCTCCTCCAGCTTCTTGATCTCGGGGTTGTTGGTGGGCGTCACATAGTCGTCCTGATAGTCCGGCAGGTCGTTCATCATCTTCAGCTTATAGGTGGTGGGGGACGCGGTGTCGTCGGCCACGATGTACATGCCGTAGCAGGTGATGGCGCCGTTGTTCACGTTGCCGGCCCGCTCCACCAGCACCACATAGGCGCTGGAGCGGTTCTTGGGCAGGATGTCGCTGCGGATGATGTCGTCCGTCAGGTAGTATTCCTTGGTCCGGGTATCCTCCAGCCACTGGTAGTACAGGGGCTTATCCTTGGTGGCGCCGATGCTGTCGCCGATGCGGCCCTGACTGACCGGGTCGCCGCGGCCCTGGCTCTTGTCCACCTCGGCCTTCTTTTTCTCCAGCTCCGCCGTCAGCTTCTCGAACTCGGCCTCCAGCTCCTCCCGGTTCTGCGCCTTCTGGTACAGCTCCAGATCGGTCTTGGCCGTTTCCAGGTTGAGCTTGGCGGTGTCCAGATTGATCTCCGCCTGGTCCACCTCCGCCTGGGACAGGGAGGTGTCGTAGGCCAGCAGCTTGTCGCCCTTTCTGACATTCTGACCCTCCTTGACGAAGATCTGGGTGACGGTCTGGCTCTGGGAGATGTAGATCTTCTGCAGCTTGTCGGTGCTCACTGAGCCGCTGGTGTTGGCGGTGTCGCCCCAGTAGTCCGTCATGGCGATGCTGCCCACGGAATAGACGTTCACGTCGCTGCGCTGGGCATTCCGGGCCAGCGTCAGACCGCCCCATACGGCGGCGCACACGGCCACGACGATGCCTGCGATGAGCAGTGTTTTCTTCAGGGATTTACTCATGGAATGCACCTCCTGACAGCACACCGTCGCGGATGTTCATGATGGTGTGGGCATGCTGTGCGATGCCCTGATCGTGGGTGATCATGATAATGGTGGAGCCGCTCTGATGGAGCTGCTGGAACAGCTCCATGACCTGTGCGCCGCTGGCGGAATCCAGCGCGCCGGTAGGCTCGTCGGCCAGCAGGAGCTGGGGCTTGCCCACGATGGCGCGGGCGATGGCCACACGCTGGCACTGACCGCCGGACAGCTGGTCGGGGCGGTGATCCACACGGTCGGAAAGGCCCACCGTGTCCAGCGCCGCTCTGGCGCGCTCCAGCCGCTCAGCCTTCTTCACGCCGCCGTACAGCAGGGGCAGCGCCACATTGTCCAGCGCCGTCAGCTTGGGCAGCAGGTTGAAGGACTGGAACACGAAGCCCAGCTGTTTGTTCCGCACCTCCGCCAGCTGCTTGGGGGTGCATTTGGTGATGTCCTGCCCGCTCAGCAGGTAGCTGCCGCTGGTGGGCACGTCCAGGCAGCCGATGAGGTTCATCAGCGTGGTCTTGCCGCTGCCGGAGGGCCCCATGATGGCAAGATACTCCCCCTCCTCCACATCCAGGTCGATGTGCTTGAGGATGTGGTTCACGGATTTTCCCATGGGGTAGTCCTTGCAGATGTCGCGCATTTCAAGGATCATACTCAGCCCTCCACAGGTTCGTCGGTCACGAGGCCGTCCGCCGGCATATCCACAGCGCCGTCGGTCATACCGCCCTCGGGGATGTCCATGCCCGCGTCAAAGCCGCCGTCCATCACGCCGCCGTCATCCTCGTGGCTGCCGTCGCCGCTGGGATCGAAGGTGTTCTCGTCATAGGTGACGCAGGTCATGCCAGCCTTCAGCGTGTCATCGGGGAAGGCGATGTAATCCGCCGCCGTCAGACCGTCCGTCACGGCGTAGGTGTCCAGCTCCGCGTTGTAGTCGCCCAGCGTCAGGCTGCGCTTTTCCAGCTTGCCGCTGCTGCTCTGCGCCCAGACCCAGGGGGAGGAGTCGGCGTCGTTGATGAAGCTGGCCGGCAGCTGGATGCCGGTGTTCTGGGCGTCCTGCCCCAGATCCGGCTCGATGTACACATGCTGGCCCATCAGCAGGCCGTCGCTGCTGCTCAGCTCCACATAGAACGGGTACTTGCTGGAGTTGCCGGTGTCGCTGGAGCCGCTGTCGTAATAGTAGTTATTGTTGCTCTGGGCCGGGTTGTTCCAGTCGATGGAGGAGATGGTGCCCTTCCACGTCTGGTCGCTGACCCGGGAGCGGATGATGACCTGGGCGCCCTGGTTCAGCACCGATGCGTTGTTCTCGTTGACGTAGCCCTTGACCCGGAAGCCGCCGGTCTGCACGATGCAGATCAGGGGCAGGGGGTTGCCCTGGTTGTCGGTGCCGCCGTCGGGGTTGACGCTCTTGACCTCGCCGGCCACCTCGGCCTTGACGGAGGTGGTCTTCATGCTGCCCTGCAGCTTTTCGATGTCACGGCTTTTCGATGCAATGCTGCTGTTGGTGTTCCGGATCTCCAGGTTGATCTGGCGGATCTGAAGGAGTGTTCTGTTTCGCTCAGCGTCGTCCACGGTGGAGTTCAGGGCGGTCTCCGCCTGCTCCTTTTCGTCCTCCTTGTCCGCCAGCTGGGACTTGAGGGATTCCAGCTCCAGCTGGGCCGCCTCCAGATCCATCTGCAGCCGGCTCATGTCGTAGGTGAAGAGGACATCGCCCACGTTGACGGCGTCGCCCACCTTGACCTTGATCTCGCCGATAGTCAGGGAGTCGTCCTTCTTGATATTCGTCTCGCCCAGCGCGCTGACCACACCGGCGAAGCGGTCCGTCAATCCGGCGGAGCCAAGTCCGCAGATCATGGAGACGGACTGCACGGAGGCCTCCCCGTTGCTCTCACCGCAGCCGGCCGCCACGCCCAGCAGCATGGCCAGCGCCAGAATGAATGCAGCTTTCTTCATCGTAGTATCTCCTTTGCTTTTCCTCTGCGGCGCACCGCAGTGTCTCACATACATGTATGACGGCATGCCCCGGAAAAATGTTCCGCGAAGATGGGAAAAAACCGTCGGCGAGCCGCCGCATCCATCATAGCATGGGGACAGTGGACAAATGTGAATGAAATGTGAACAAAGCCTTAAGGGCATACTAAGATTGCCGCCGGGGAAATATTGACAGCACCCGCCGGCGTGGCATAAAATATCCTTGAAAAGCTGCCGCCGTCCGGGGCGTATCCGGGCGGTGCGCCCCTTGATACGGGAGGGATCGCCATGACGAAAAAACGCATTCGCCAGATGAACAGCGCCCTGCGCCGCCGCCTGACCAACCGCCCTGCGGCGGACTGGCTGCCCGACGGGGAGACGTTCGCCCGGACCCTGGAGGCCGAAAACTACATGCAGCGCTTTGCCCCGCTGTTCCACGGAGAGCGGCTGCGCTGCGCCGACGTGCTGGCCCTGTGCCGCCCGGAGCTGGACGCCCTCAGCGGCGGCAGAGAGCCGGAGCAGGGCTGGCTGGCCTATACCTACGACTTTGCCCGCCGCCTGCTGTACCCGGAGCGGGATGCCGCCGAGCCATACGGCCCGGGAGCGGTGTTTCTTCTGTCGGTGCTGCAGGTGCTGTTCGCCGCGGAGGGGGAGCTGCTGCCCCGGGACCCGGCGTGGACGTTCGACTTCCTGACGGAGGAGGAGCTGTCCGGCTGCGCCTGCGCCGCCAGCTACGGCCAGATGCTGCGCAGCTGGAAGCGGGAGTACGTCTACGAGCTGATGCGGCTGGGGCTGGAGGCCACGCCCTACCGCACGCTGGAGCATATCGCCGGCGTACATCATGTGGCCATGACCGCCGCCAGGGCGCTGCACCGCGCCGGCGTAGCGCTGGATCTGGCGCTGGTTTCCGGCAGCGCCGCCGGACACGATATCGGCAAATTCGGCTGCCGCCCCGGCGAGCGGGTGCCCTACCTGCACTACTACTACACCGACCTGTGGTTCCGGCGCCGCCGCATCACCGATATCGGCCATGTGGCCGCCAACCACTCCGTCTGGGATCTGGAGCCGGACTACCTGTCGGTGGAGTCGCTGCTGCTGATCTACGCGGACTTCCGGGTGAAGCAGAGCCGCGGCCCCGACGGGCAGGAGATCACCCGCATCTCCTCGCTGGCGGAGGCCTTCGACGTGATCCTGGCCAAGCTGGACGGCGTGGACGATGCCAAGCGCCGCCGGTACATGCGGGTCTACGCCCGGCTGCGGGATTTCGAGCAGCTCATGGTGGACAAGGGCGTGGACGTGACGCTGCGGGGCCATGATACGCCGCCCCGCCCCGTGAAGCAGACGGCGCTGATGACCGACGACGAGGCCCTCCACGCCCTGACCATGCAGTGCGTGGAGCACAACATGGAGCTGATGAGCCGCCTTACCGGGCAGCGCAGCTTCGCCCAGCTGCTGGAGCTGGCCCGGGGCGAGACAAACTGGCGCCGCCTGCGGGCATATCTGGGCGTGTTCGAGTCCTATTCCCTGTACCTACACATCCCCCAGAAGGTGCAGACGCTGGCGTTCCTCTACGAGCTGCTGATGCACCGGGAGGGCGACATCCGCCGGCAGGCGGCGGCGCTGCTGGGTGAGATCATCGGCGGCTTCCACGCCGGCTACGCCAAGGAGCGGCCCGCCGGCAGCCGCCCCGATCCCCGTTCCATCACCGATCTGGACCAGTGGAAGCTGTATCTGGACAAGATCCTCTATCCAGACCACAAGCTGATGCCCCAGCACCGGCGGTGGATCGGCTATACCCTGAAATTCGTGGTCATCTCCCTGCTGCAGCATGCCGCCGGGCGGGAGGAGCGCTTCCTGGCGCCGCTGTTCGCCTACTACCGCCACCCGGAGGAGCTGGAGGACGGCGCGGCGTTCCAGCTGCTGGACGCCGCCGCATCCCTGCCGGACGCGGTGTACACCCGCCATCACGCGGCGCTGCTGCTGCGGTTCGCCGAGACCCTCTCCATCCGGGAGGATGTGCAGGTGCGTATCGCCGCCGTGCTGCTGCTGGACCGGCTGCACCGGCTGGCGCCCCAGTCCCCCGGCCCCCTGCGGGCGCTGGAACGGACGAACTGCGCCGGCAGCACCACCCTGCGCCTGCTGCGGGAGGACGTGCTGCAGAGCGGCGCGGCCATCACGCTGCCGGACGACGCCGTGTCCGAGATCTTTCTGGACAACCTGAAAACCGCCACGCCGTGGATCACCAAGCAGGCCAATATCCGCCTGCTGACGGACTTTGCCCGCAGCGGCAGCAGCCCCGCGCTGCACATCGCCACACACCTGTCCAACCTCATCAAGGTCAGCGACCGCGTCACCGTGCGCCACAGCGCCGGCAGCGCCCTGCTGGAGCTGGCGCCCCGCCTGACGGCGGATCAGCGCAATGAGGTGGCGGTGGAGCTGTGCCGCGGCCTGGAGCTGGGTCAGCAGGAGTTTACCAAGTATATCCCCGACTATCTGGGGCGCTTTGCCCTGTGGCTGCCCCCCGCCGAGCTGGACGAGGTGCTGGACGACCTGTGGGTGAACCTCAGCGCCTCCGACAGCCGGGTAGCCGCCTCGGTGCTGGACCTGTCTCTTATACACATCTGACGCTGCCGACGATCGCATAAGTGTAG
>URVR01000009.1 GCA_900551355.1 uncultured Eubacteriales bacterium
GGATGTGCGCACCATGTCTCTGGAGGACCTGCTCAAGGACATCCGCGATATGTAACGAAAACAGCCTGGACATCTGCATGTCCAGGCTGTTTTTTTGTGTATACAGTCTCCCGCAGGGAGCCGGTCATTCCCCGCCCGTTTCCGGGTCTTTTCCGAAAATTTTCACAAGGCCCACGATCCCGCACAATATGCCGATGTCGCAGGCCAGTTCGCCAAGCCCCATGATCAGATCCGTCAAGCCCGGAGCCCCCACACAGAGGAGTATCCCAAACAGGATCAACGCAAAGCCCTTCACAGTCCTATCCTTCATCTCCGATCCCTCCCGTCTCATAAAAGCTTTTGTATTAAATGCCGTTCACCGGCAGGTGTCCTTTTCGTCTGTTTTTACTTGTCCTCCCGCAGCGCCGCGGCCGCTGCGCGGGCAGCCGCTGCCGCGTCCTCAGTGTACACGTCCGCGCCGATCTCGTCGCAGAAGCTCTGGCTGATGGGCGCGCCGCCCACGAAGATCTTCACGCGGTCGCGGATACCCTTTTCCTCCGCCAGACGCACAACATCCCGCATCTCCTGCATGGTGGTGGTCAACAGGGACGAGCAGGCGATGACCCCGCAGTCCTGGGCCAGCGCCGTCTCCACGAACTGCTCCGGCGACACGTCCACGCCCAGGTCCACCACCTCGATGCCGCTGCCCTCCATCATGATCTTCACCAGATTCTTGCCGATGTCGTGCATGTCGCCCCGCACCGTGCCGATGCAGGCCCGGCCCAGCTTTTCGCCGCTGCCGCCGGCCATCAGGGGCTTCAGCTCTGCCAGCGCCGCCTGCATGCACCGGGCGGCCATCAGCATCTCCGGCACGAACACACGGCTGGCGGAGAAATCCTCGCCCAGCTGATCCATGCCCCGCACCAGTCCGCCGGACAGGATCTCCTGGGGCGTCAGCCCCTGCGCCAGCGCCTCCTGACAAAGCGCCAGCACCTTTTTCCGCTGTCCCCGCTGCAGGGCGGCGGCCAGCTGGGGCAGCACGTCGTCCCCGGCGTCCGCCGGTCTTTCCGCCGCCGCGCCGGACACCGGACGCTCCAGCACCCGCCGGGGCACCGGCGGCACATCGAACCGCGGCAGGTGCAGCCTGGCGTTGTAGGCGTCGATGGCCTCGTCGATATAGGTGTCCACATGGGGATACACCGCCCCCGCCAGACCGTAGGTGATGGAGGGGATGAAGTGTCCCAGCGGGCAGCACTCCTCCAGCACGCGGTCCGCGTAGGCCCGTATCTCCTCCGGTGAGGCATCCGCCCGGTCGATGGCCGCGCCCATGCCGCCCATCAGCACCAGCTTTCCCTTCAGGTGCCGCTGCAGGGCGGGGATGTCGTTCTCCGGCAGCACGCCCTGCCACACCTGAATGCCGATCTCCGCCATGTCGTCCACGATGGGCGCCAGATAGGAGTCGGCGTGGTGGATGGCGATGCAGCCCCGGGAGCGGATGTACCCGTAGAACCGGCGGTACGGCTCCTTGAAAAACTCCCGCCACATCTCCGGCTTCATGAACAGGGCGTCCTTGGTGCCCCAGTCGTCGTGGGAGAAGATCACGTCCGGCTGCAGGTTGTCGATAAGCAGCTTCACATAGCCCAGCCGGTACTCCAGAATGTACTCGATCAGCTCGTGCATCTCCTGCGGATGCTCGTAGAGGTTGGTCAGCGTGTCCTCAAAGCCCATAAGGAAGTGGCACTGCTCAAAGATGCCGGTGCCCATGAACCCCGCCAGCAGCTTCTCCTGGCCGCAGGCGTCCCGGGCCTGCCGGCGGCAGTCCTCCCAGCCCTGGGTGCAGTTGGCCGCCAGATCCGGGGCGTGTACCGTCTCCCGCCACCGGGTCACGTCCGGGCACACCGCCAGACCGTCCCCTGTCAACGGCATGGGGCCGGGCGCGTCCGCCGGGAAGCTGATGGTGGTGCCCCAGCGGTCCACGCTGACGGTGCCCCGCTTCCGGTTTCCCCGCAGGTATGTGTTGGCCGGGTCGTTCAGGCACATATGCAGCGCCTCGTACTGCCGCAGCTGCCGCTCCGGCTGGCCGTCCGGCTTCAGAAGCTCCAAAAAGTTCTCTTTTGCTGTCATCATGGCGCACTCACCTCGCAAAGACTCTTGACAAAGCAGGCTCATCCTGCTTAAAGTAGTGGTAACATTATAAAAATCCCGCACTTCTCTGTCAAGTGCGGTCCCACTCTTTTCTGACGGAGGTATGGATATGGAGCTTCGTTTCCCCCTTATTCTGGACGGTGCCACCGGCACCGAGCTGCAGAAGCGCGGCTATACCGGCGACATCGGCGCCGAGCAGTGGACGCTGGCCCACCCGGAGGCCATCCGGGCCATCCAGCGGGACTATGTGGCCGCCGGCAGCCAGGTGCTGTACACCCCCACCTTCGGCGGCAACGCCGTAAAGCTGGCGGAGCACGGCGTGACGGCGGACGTGGCCGACTGCAACCGCCGTCTGGCCGCCCTGTCCCGGGAGGCCGCCGCCGGGAAGGCCCTGCTGGCCGGCGACCTGGCCCCCACCGGCCTGTTTCTCTCCCCGCTGGGCAATGCCGCCTTTGAAGATCTGGTGGACGCCTACGCCCGGCAGGTGGCCGGTCTGGAGGAGGCCGGTGTCGATCTCTACGTCATCGAGACGATGATGACCCTGTCCGACGCCCGGGCCGCCGTGCTGGCCGTCCGCGCCGTCACCGACAAGCCCATCTTTGTCACCTTCACCTGCGACCAGAACGGCCGCAGCATCTCCGGCACCGACGTCACCGCCGCCCTCACCGTCCTGCAGGGCATGGGCATCGACGCCTTCGGCCTGAACTGCTCCGCCGGGCCGGAGCAGATGCTGCCCCAGCTCCGCCGCCTGCGGGAATACGCCCGCGTGCCCCTGATCGCCAAGCCCAATGCGGGCATGCCCGTCATCGTGGACGGCAAAGCGGTGTACGACTGCCCGCCGGAGCAGTTCGTCTCGCTGGTACCGGATATGCTGGCCTGCGGCGTCATGATCTTCGGCGGCTGCTGCGGCACCACCGCCGCCCACATCGCCGCCCTGCGCGATGCGCTGAACGGCGCGTCCGTGACGCCTCCCGCGCCCCGGCACACCGACTTGCTGCCCGCCGCCACGGAAAAGCTGCCCTGCTATCTGCCTGCCGACGCGGGCCACGGCCCCGTCCTGTCCGTTACCCCCGAGCTGGAGGACACCCTGGCCGCTGCGCTGGAGGAAGACTTCCCCATGGTCGCGCTGCGCCTGACCTCCCCGTCGGACGCCGCCGCGCTGGCGGAGCAGCAGTACATGCTGACAAAGCCCCTGTGCCTGGTCTGCGACGACGCGGCGGTGCTGGAGCAGGCGCTGCGGGTCTATCAGGGCCGCGCCCTGTACGAGGGTGCGCTGCCGGAATCCGTTCTCCTGCCTCTGGCGGGCAAATACGGTCTGCTGTTCTGATTGATATGAAAGCGGGGCCGCTTCCAAGGGAAGCGGCCCCGCTTTTTTCTTATTCCATGGGCTTCAGCCGGAAGGTGTAGATGCCCTCGGCACACACGGTGCCCTCCGTGTCCTCCACCCACGCCCGGATAACGGCGATGCTGCGGCCCATGCGCACCGCCTCCGCGTGGGAGGTCAGATGGCCCCCCTGTGCCGGCGCCAGAAACCGCACCTCACAGTTGACGGTGCGGCAGATGCTGCCCCGGGTGCAGGCCGCCGTACCGGCCACCTGGTCCATCATGGTGCAGTACACGCCGCCGTGGACGATGCCCATGGGGTTCCGGTGCCGCTCCTCCAGCTGTAATTCGCCTCTGGCCCAGCCGTCGCCCAGCTCCGCCAGACGCATGCCGCCGGTGACGGCGTAGGTGCCCTCCGTATTGGCCCGCGCCTTCAGCATCGCGTACCATTCCTGTCTCTGCTGCTCTGTCATGGTTCATTTCCTTCCGTTAAAAGCGTCATCTCGCCCAGCACCACGAACCGGTAGTTGTCCGCCTCGTAGGAGCAGGTACACATCCCCACGATGCGGCCCGTGGGGATGCCCCGCCCGGCGTTGAACGTGGACTGGCTGATAAAGCTGGACAGCTCCGCGTCGCTGAACGACGTGTTGAACACCACATGCTCGCCCGGCACGATCAGCCCCGCGAACAGGTCCACCCGGTACGTCCCCTCGTTGGTGTACAGGTAGAAGAACGGGTGGGCATCGTAGTACCACTGCTGCTTGTACCCGGAGATGGAGGCGAACATGGTGCCGTCAGCCATGTGGTGGCCGTAGAGCATGTTGCTCTGGGAGGTGAAGTCCCGGTTGGCCCGTGCATCCAGGAAGATGGTGCCGTAGGCGCTGTAATTGCCGTACAGATCGTGGTGCAGGTAGTAATCGTTGTTGCCGTCATAGGCAATGGGATAGCTGATGGGTGTGCCCGGGCTGTACACATACCCGATGATGTCGTTATAGTGGGACTGCCACCAGCCCAGATCGATCTCCGCCGGCGGCACCAGGCGCATGGACTCCTCCGCCGTCTCAGCAATGTCGGCGCGCAGCTGCTCCAGCGCCGCCGTCAGCGGCTCCGCCGCGGACAGCGCCGTCTCCTCCGCCGCGTCCAGGCGCGCCATGGCCGTCACCAGCACCGGCTCTCCCGCCTCTGCCGCGGACGCGCCTGCCCCCGTCAGTGTCAGCACCAGCCATGTCGGCAGGCCCACCACGGCGGCGGCCAGCAGCAGCGCGATCCATCTCCTTTTCATCGGCTTTTCCCCCGCACACAAAATATGGGCCTATTATACGCGTTTTCCCGCCGCACCGTCAAGATTTCGCGGAAAATTTCCCCAGTTCTCACAGGGAATGGCGGACACGCCCTGCCGGGAGGCCGTTTCCTCCACTGCGGAAGGGCGCGCTCCTCTCCGCCGGCTCTGCGCGGAAACGGCCGCCGCACGCGAAAAGAGCCGCCGCGCATCAGCGCGGCGGCTCTTTTATGCGTTTTCTGCGTTGAGAGGGTACGGCTTACTTGTCGTACATCTCCACCAGCTTCTGCAGGTGCTCGAAGCGGGCCTTGGCCTCGTCCTCGTTGCGCTGGAACAGCACGTCCGCGCGCTCGGGGAACTCGCGGGTCAGACGGGAGTAGCGGGCCTCGTTCATCAGGAACTCCTGATAGCCGCCGGCGGGAGCCTTGGAATCCAGCGTGAACTTCTTGTCGCCGCCGTCGGGGTTGTAGCGGAACAGGTTCCAGTAGCCGCAGTCCACAGCCTTCTTCATTTCCTTCTGGCAGTTCATCATGCCGCCCTTGATGCTGTGCATCTCGCAGGGGCTGTAGCCGATGATCAGGGACGGGCCGTGATAGGCCTCGGCCTCGGTGATGGCCTTGATGGTCTGCGCGGGGTTGGCGCCCATGGCCACCTGTGCCACATACACATAGCCGTACTGCATGGCGATCTCCGCCAGGCTCTTCTTCTTGATCTCCTTACCGGCAGCGGCAAACTGTGCCACCTGACCGATGTTGGAGGCCTTGGAAGCCTGTCCGCCGGTGTTGGAGTACACCTCGGTGTCGAACACGAAGATGTTCACATCCTGCTTGGAGGCGATGACGTGGTCCAGACCGCCGTAGCCGATGTCGTAGGCCCAGCCGTCGCCGCCGAAGATCCACATGGACTTCTTGGCCAGATATTCCTTCTTGCTGAGGATGTCAGCCGCCAGCGTGCAGGCAGCGCAGTCGCAGAACAGAGCGCCCTTGGCCTTCAGCTCAGCAGCGTGGTCGGCGAACTGCGGCACGGCAGCCAGCTCCTCCACGGTGCAGATGCTCTCCTCCAGCGCCTTGACATAGGCCTTGGCAGGCTCGGCGTTGGCGGTACCGTCGTCCATGGTATCCAGCCACGCCTGTGCGGCGGCCTTCAGCTCCGGACGGGCCCACTCCACAGCGATGAGCTGGCGGGTCTCCTCGGCCAGATCCTCGCGGATCTTGTTCTGGCCGGTAAACATACCCAGGCCGTGCTCCGCGTTGTCCTCGAACAGGGAGTTGCACCATGCGGGGCCGTGGCCCTCCTTATTGGTGCAGTAGGGAGACGTAGCCGCAGGACCGCCCCAGATGGAGGAGCAGCCGGTGGCGTTGGAGACGTACATATGGTCGCCGAACAGCTGGGTGACGAGACGGGCATAGCTGGTCTCGGCGCAGCCGGCGCAGGAGCCGGAGAACTCCAGCATGGGCTGCTTGAACTGGCTGCCCTTGACGGAATTGTCCTGCATGTCCTTCTTCTCGGACACCTCGGAGACGCAGTAGTCGAACACGTCCTGCTGCGCCAGCTCGCCCTCCTGGGCCACCATGGTCAGCGCGTTGACGGGGCAGGCGCCGATGCAGACGCCGCAGCCCATGCAGTCCAGCGGGCTGATGGCCATGGTGAACTGATAGGTGCCCTTGCCCTTGCCGGCCTTCACGTCCACGATCTTGGCGGCCTCGGGAGCCTTGGCGGCCTCGTCGGCGGTCAGCGCGAAGGGACGGATGGTGGCGTGGGGGCAGACATAGGCGCACTGGTTGCACTGGATGCACTTGGTGCTGTCCCAGGTGGGGACGGACACGGCCACGCCGCGCTTCTCATAGGCGGCGGCGCCCAGCTCGAACTGGCCGTCCACATGATCCACGAAGGCGGAGACGGGCAGGCTGTCGCCGTCCATCTTGCCCACGGGCTCCAGAATATCCTTGACCATCTTCACCAGCTCGGGCTTGCCCTTGAGCTGCTTGGGCTCCTTGGTATCCACGGCGTTGGCCCAGTCGGCGGGCACGTCGATCTTCTTGTAGGCGGTGGCGCCCAGGTCGATGGCCTTGTAGTTCATATCCACCACGTCCTGGCCCTTCTTCAGGTAGGAGGCCTTGGCCTTCTCCTTCATGTAGGCAATGGCCTCCTCCTCGGGCATGACCTTGGCCAGGGAGAAGAACGCGGACTGGAGGATGGTGTTGTTGCGCTTGCCCATACCGATCTCGATGGCCAGATCAATGGCGTTGATGGTATACAGCTGGATGTTGTTCTGGGCGATATAGCGCTTGGAGGCGGCGTCCATGTGGTGGTTCAGCTCGTCGAAGTCCCACTGGCAGTTGATCATATACACGCCGCCGGGCTTGACGTCCTGCACCATCTTGAAGCCCTTGGTCACATAGCTGGGGTTGTGGCAGGCCACGAAGTCGGCCTTGTTGATATAGTACGGAGAGCGGATGGGCTTGTCGCCGAAGCGCAGGTGGCTGATGGTGACGCCGCCGGTCTTCTTGGAGTCGTACTGGAAGTACGCCTGCACGTACTTGTCGGTATGGTCGCCGATGATCTTGATGGAGTTCTTGTTGGCGCCCACGGTGCCGTCGCCGCCCAGGCCCCAGAACTTGCACTCGATGGTGCCGGCTGCGGCGGTGTTGGGACAGTTCTTATCCTCGGGCAGGGAGATGTTGGTGACATCGTCCACGATGCCGATGGTGAACTGACGCTTCATCTCGTCCTTCTTCAGCTCGCTGTACACGGCGAACACGGAGGCGGGAGGCGTATCCTTGCTGCCCAGACCGTAGCGGCCGCCGATGACCTGCACGTCGTTCATGCCGGCGTTGGCCAGCGCGGTGACAACGTCCTGATACAGAGGCTCGCCCTGTGCGCCCGGCTCCTTGGTGCGGTCCAGCACGGCGATCTTCTTGGCGGTGGCGGGAATGGCCTCGATCAGCTTCTCGGGGGCGAACGGACGGTACAGACGCACCTTCACCAGACCCACCTTCTCGCCGTGGGCGTTCAGATAGTCGATGACCTCCTCAGCCACGTCGCAGATGGAGCCCATGGCCACGATGACGCGGTCGGCATCGGCAGCGCCGTAGTAGTTGAACAGCTTGTAGTCGGTGCCCAGCTTGGCGTTGATCTTGTCCATGTACTTCTCCACCACGGCGGGCAGCTCTGCATAGTACTTGTTGCAGGCCTCGCGGTGCTGGAAGAAGATATCGCCGTTCTCATGGGAGCCGCGCATATGGGGATGCTCAGGGTTCAGGGCATGGCGGCGGAACTCGGCCACGGCGTCCATGTCGCACATATCCTTCAGATCCTCGTAGTCCCACACAGCGATCTTCTGGATCTCATGGCTGGTGCGGAAGCCGTCGAAGAAGTTGATGAAGGGAACCTTGCCGGACAGGGCGGCCAGATGTGCCACGGGGCTCAGGTCCATGACCTCCTGCACGTTGCCCTCGCACAGCATGGCAAAGCCGGTCTGGCGGCACGCCATAACATCGGAGTGGTCACCGAAGATGTTCAGGGCGTGGGTGGACACGGTACGGGCGGAAACGTGGAACACGCAGGGCAGCTGCTCCGCCGCGATCTTGTACATGTTGGGGATCATCAGCAGCAGGCCCTGAGACGCGGTGTAGGTGGTGGTCAGCGCGCCTGCGCCCAGAGAGCCGTGGACAGCGCCGGCGGCGCCGGCCTCGGACTGCATCTCGACCACCTTGACCTTGGTGCCGAAGATGTTCTTCAGGCCGTTGGCGCTCCACTGGTCAACAAAGTCGGCCATGGGGCTGGACGGCGTGATGGGGTAGATGGCAGCAACCTCAGAAAACGCATAGGAAACATGCGCTGCGGCGTTATTGCCATCCATGGATTTCATTTTTCTTACCATAACGTGCCTCCTTAAATAAAATATACTTCTCCAAAGTCCTTCCGCGCCGTGCCATGCACAGGCGAAAGCGCTCCCTCCCCGCTCTTTTTCCCATGGCCGGAGAGAAAGCTCATATGAAAGGCGCCTGTACAAAGCGCCCTTCCTCTTGGTATTGTTGATAGTAGCACAAACATTTCCCGCTGTAAACCGGATTTTTGTGATTTCCACTATTATGAAACTTTTTTAGCGCCATGCACAAAAATTCTCACACGCGGGCCCCCGGAAAGCGTCGTTCCGCGCAAAATCCGCTCCGGTTTTTTGAAAAAACCGCTGTTCACCGCCTGCGTTTTATGATAAGATGAAAGTTGAACGACAAATTGGAAGGGGGATGGCTGCCCATGGTGGTCACTGTGCGTTCTCTGGGGCTCACCGGCATCCGCGGCTACGAGGTGACGGTGGAGTGCTTCCTCTCCGGCGGACTGCCCGCCTTTGACATGGTGGGTCTGCCGGACGCCGCCGTCAAGGAATCGCGGGAGCGTGTCCGTGCCGCCGTGAAGAACTGCGGCGCCAAATTCCCCGTCAGCCGCATCACCGTGAATCTGGCCCCCGCCCGTGTCCGCAAGGAGGGTACGCTGTACGACCTGCCCATCCTGCTGGGCATTCTGGCCGCGGCGGAGGGGCTGAAGCCCCTGCCGGAGGACGCCGCCTTTCTGGGTGAGCTGAGCCTCACCGGCGCCCTGCGCCCCGTCACCGGCGTGCTGCCCATGGCGCTGTGCGCCGCCCGGCTGGGCATCCGGACGCTGTACGTCCCGGCGCAGAACGCCGCCGAAGCCACGCTGGCCGACGGGCTCACCGTCTACGGCGTGGAGAACGTGTCTCAGCTCATCGCCCACCTGAAGGGCGACGCGCCCATGACCCCTGCGGCGCGCTGGCAGCCGGAGCCGTCCCGCCGCCCCCTGCCGGACTTTGCCGACGTTATGGGACAGGAGAACGTGAAGCGCGGTCTGGAGATCGCTGCTGCCGGCGGCCACAACGTGCTGCTCATCGGCTCTCCCGGCGCGGGCAAGTCCATGCTGGCCCGGCGCATCCCCTCCATTCTGCCCGATATGACCCGCACCGAATCCCTCCAGACCACGGAGATCTACTCCGTAGCCGGTATGACCGACGCCGCCCACCCGCTGGTGGATGTGCGGCCCTTCCGCAGCCCCCACCACACGGCCTCCACCGTGTCGCTGGCGGGAGGCGGCGGCACGCCGCGGCCCGGCGAGATCTCGCTGGCCCACAACGGTGTGCTGTTTCTGGATGAGCTGCCGGAATTCGACAAGTCGGCGCTGGAGACGCTGCGCCAGCCGCTGGAGGACGGCTTCGTCACCATCACCCGCGCCGCCGGGACGCTGACGCTGCCCAGCCGCTTCATGCTGGTGTGCGCCATGAACCCCTGCAAATGCGGGTGGTACGGCCACCCCTCCGGACGCTGCACCTGCTCGGAAAGCCAGGTGGAGCAGTACATGCGCCGTATCTCCGGCCCGCTGCTGGACCGCATCGACATGTACATTGAGGTGCCCTCCGTGGAGTATGAGGCTATGCGCCGCAGGGAGCAGCCGGAGTCCTCCGCCGTTATCCGGCAGCGGGTCAACGCCGCCCGGGAGGTGCAGAAGCAGCGCTTTGCCGGCACGGAGGTGTCCTGCAACGCCTATATGACCCCCGCCATGATCGGGGAATTCTGCCGGCTGGACGACGCCGGCGAGCGGCTGATGCAGGGTGCCTTTGACCGCCTGGGCCTCACCGGCCGCAGCCACGACCGCATACTGCGCATGGCCCGCACCATCGCCGATCTGGAGGGCAGCGAGCGTATCGAGGCCCCCCACCTGGCGGAGGCCATCCAGTACCGCAGCAGCAGTATCTTAAAGTAGGTGCAGCGCCAACGCACCCCGCCGCACCACCGTCTACAAAATAATAAGGAGAAACCGCACCATGCACGAGATCATCCTCTGCAAGCTGGGCGAGGTCGTTCTGAAGGGCCTGAACCGCCGCAGCTTTGAGATGAAGCTGATGAGCAACATCCGCCGCCGCACCCAGCCGTTCGGCAAATTCAAGATCTACTCCCGCCAGTCCACCATCTATGTGGAGCCGGTGGAGGACGCCTGCAACATCGCCGGGGCCTACGCCGCCTGCAAGCAGGTGTTCGGCATCATCGCCATCACCCGCGCCCTACCCTGCGAGAAGTCCAAGGAGGCCATCTTCGACACCGCCAAGACCTATCTGGCCGACGCTCTCACCGCCGCCAAGAGCTTCAAGGTGGAGAGCAAGCGCGCCGACAAGACCTTCCCCATGGGCAGCATCCAGCTGAGCCAATGGGTGGGCGGCGCGCTGCACGACGCCTTCCCCCACCTGACGGTGGACGTTCACCACCCGGAGCTGACGGTGTATGTGGAGGTGCGGGAGGACGCCGCCTACGTCCACGGCCCGGCGGAGGCCGCCGCCGGCGGTCTGCCCCTGGGAATGGGCGGCCACGCGGTGAGCCTGTTGTCCGGCGGCATCGACAGCCCCGTGTCCAGCTACATGATCGCCAAGCGCGGCGTCCAGCTGGAGATGATCCACTTCGCCTCCCCTCCCTACACCAGCGAGCTGGCCCGGGAGAAGGTGCTGAAGCTGGCGCAGGAGCTGACGCCGTGGTGCGGCCGTCTGGCGGTGTTCATCATCCCCTTCACCGAAATTCAGGAGGAGATCCGCCGCAAGTGCCCGGAGGATCACTTCACCCTGATCATGCGCCGGTTCATGATGCGCCTTGCCGACCAGCTGGCCCATGAGCTGCGCTGCCGCGCCCTCGTCACCGGTGAGAATCTGGGACAGGTGGCCAGCCAGACCATGCAGGCGCTGGCCGTCAGCGAGGACGTCACCACCATGCCGGTGCTGCGCCCCCTCATCGGCCTTGACAAGGAGGAGATCGTGAAGATCGCCCGGAAGATCGGCACCTTCGACACTTCCATCCTGCCCTACGAGGACTGCTGCACCGTGTTCACCCCCCGGCACCCCAAGACAAAGCCCAGCGTGGAGGAGACCCGGGAGTACGAGGCCGCGCTGGACGTGGAGGGCCTGTGCCAGCGGGCCATGGCGAACCGCGAGATGATCCGCGTCAAGCCCCAGTTCTGAGGAGGCGTATCCCATGCCCCGTACTGCGGAGATCATCGCCGTGGGCAGCGAGCTGCTGTCCGGCGGCGTCACCAATACCAATGCCCGGTTCCTGTCGGAGCTGCTGACCGCCGCCGGTGTGGACGTGCTGTACCACACCGCCGTGGGCGACGATGCTCCCCGGCTGGAGGCCGCCGTCAACGCCGCCAGGCACCGCGCGGAGCTGCTGGTGTTCACCGGCGGCCTCGGCCCCACCTATGACGACATGACGAAAACAGCGGTGTCCGCCGCGCTGGACACGCCCCTGGTGTTCCACCCGGAGGTGGCGGAGGAGATACAGCGCTACTTCGACACCGTGTTCCACCGGGAGATGCCCGCCTGCAACCTGCAGCAGGCCTATCTGCCGGCGGGCTGCACCGTGTTCCACAACCCTGTGGGTACCGCCCCCGGCTGCGCCTTTACCGCCGGCGGCGTCACCGCCGTGCTGCTGCCCGGCGTTCCCTCTGAGTGCCGGTATCTGGCGGAGCACTGTCTGCTGCCCTATCTGGAGCAGCGCCACGGACAGGTGATCCGCTCCCACGACCTGCGGATCTTCGGCCTGACGGAGCCGCAGGTGCAGGAGCTGCTGGCCGACCTGCTCCATCAGGAGGACGACCTGACACTGGCGCCCTTTGCCCTGCCCGGCGAGGTGTCGCTGCACCTGTCCGCCCGGGCCGATGATGAAGCGGCCTGCGAGGCCCGGATGGCCCCGCTGCTGGCGGAGGTGCGGCGGCGGCTGGGCGGCTATCTCTACGGCGAAGACGTTTCCGGGCTGGAGGAGGCGGTGTTCCGCCTCTGCCGGGACAGGCATCTGACCCTCTCCGCCGCCGAGAGCTGCACCGGCGGCCTCATCGCCAAGCGCCTGACGGATCTTCCCGGCGCATCGCAGGTCTTTCTGGGCGGCGTGGTCAGCTATACCAACGGAGTAAAGAACCATGTGCTGGGCGTACCGGCCTCCCTGCTGGAATCCTACGGTGCCGTGTCCGCTCCCGTGGCCCGCGCCATGGCCATGGGCATCCGCGTCCTCACCGGCTCGGATCTGGCCCTGTCCGTCACCGGACTGGCCGGGCCTGACGGCGACGACCGGGGCAACCCCGTGGGCACCGTGTTCACGGCGCTGTCCGCGCCGGAGGGCACCTTTGTCCGGCGGCTGACCCTCGGCGGCGGCCGGGAGCGCATCCGCACCCTGTCCGCCCACCATGCCTTTGACCTGCTGCGCCGCTATCTCACCCATCAAATGACAGAAGGAGAATGACCCATGGCCAAGAACAACTACCGCATGAACGTGAACCAGTACGCCAATCAGGAGGAGAACATCCGCAAGGCAAAGGGCAACCCCAACAAGAACGTCCACCACAAGAAGAAAAACAGCAACTACGGCGGCTACACCACCGGCAGCTACATGGCCCAGAAGATCATGGACAAGGCCAATCAGCAGGAGCGCGTCAAGCTGCCCACCTGGCTGAAGGTCTGGCTGGGCGTACTGTTCGCCGCCGTCATCGTGGTGCTGATCCTGCGCCTGACGGTGTACAAGGACAGCATCCTGCTCAACAGCCTGTCGTCCCTGCTGCTGGGCATCGCCTGCCTGTCCCTGTTCTACATCCGCCGCTTCAAGCACACGAAAAAGGACAGCGGCCTGTACAAGGCCGTCACCGTGATCCTGACCCTCTGCGGCGTCGTCTACACGTTCATGGGCGCGGTGGGTCTGCTGACGCTGGCCGGTATCCTGTAAAAAATCGGGTTTTTCGGCAAAATTGCCATTGACAAGGGCAGTTTTTGTGAGTATAGTAGCGTTATCTCAAGGAAACACCGTATAACTGCGATGAAGGAGACGCGCCCCGCCTCCCTGCCGCGCAAAGAGAGCCGCCGTTTGGTGCAAGGCGGACGGGCAGCCGGTCTGGGGTATCACTCCTGAGCATCCGCCTGATGGCCCTGCGGGCCGGTAAGCGCGGACGGCGGCGGGCCGTTATCTCCCCGTACCCACGGCTGGTGGGACCGAGCGGCCGCAGATGCGGCAACGAGAGTGGTACCGCAGAGGATGCTTTCACGCGCCTTTGTCTCTTAGGAGGCAAAGGCGCTTTTTATTTTGTCATCTTAAAAATTCAGATAAAGGAGAAGCAACATGGAGTACAAAAAGACACTGAATATGCCCAAGAGCGGCTTTCCCATGCGGGCCGGCCTGCCCAAGCGCGAGCCGGACATGCTGAAGCACTGGGAGGAGATCGACCTCTACAACGAGCTTCTGAAAAAGAACGAGGGCAAGCCCCTGTTCTCCCTGCACGACGGCCCTCCGTTCTCCAACGGCGCGCTGCACATGGGCCACGCCCTCAACAAGTCCCTGAAGGACTTCATCACCCGTATGTACGCCATGCGGGGCTACTACACCCCCTATATCCCCGGCTGGGACAACCACGGCATGCCCATCGAGTCCGCCATCATCAAGCAGAACAAGCTGAACCACAAGGCCATGAGCGTGGCGGACTTCCGCACCGCCTGCCATGAGTTCGCCGACCACTATATCGACGTCCAGCGCGAGGGCTTCAAGCGCATGGGCGTGGTGGGCGACTGGGAGCACCCCTACAAGACCATGGACCCCGGCTTTGAGGCACAGGAGGTCCGGGTGTTCGGCAGCATGTACCGCAACGGCCACATCTACAAGGGTCTCAAGCCCGTGTACTGGTGCCCCCACGACGAGACGGCGCTGGCTGAGGCGGAGATCGAGTACAAGGACGATCCCTGCACCACCGTCTACGTCAAGTTCCCCATCCACGACGATCTGGGCAAGCTGCCCCATCTGGACCACAGCAAGCTGTACTTCGTGATCTGGACCACCACCGTCTGGACGCTGCCCGGCAACCTGGCCATCGCCCTGCACCCCGACGAGAGCTACGCCATTGTCAAGCCCGACTACAGCGACGAGATGTATATCGTGGCCGAGGCGCTGGCCGAGAAGGTCATGGGCATCGGCGGCTTCACCGGTTACTCCATCGTGGAGACCCACCCCGGCTCCTTCTTCGAGAACATGCTGGCCGACCATCCCTTCCTGCCCAAGACCTCCCGTCTGGTGCTGGCGGACTACGTCACCATGGACTCCGGTACCGGCTGCGTCCACACCGCCCCCGGCTTCGGCGCCGACGACTATGTCACCTGCAAGCGCTACGGCATGGACATGGTGGTGCCCGTGGACGACCAGGGCAAGCACACCGCCTACGCCGGCAAGTACGAGGGCATGACCACCGACGAGTCCAACCCCGTGATCCTGCAGGATATGAAGGACAACGGTTCCCTGTTCGCCAGCGAGGAGATCGTCCACAGCTACCCCCACTGCTGGCGCTGCAAGCAGCCCATCATCTTCCGCGCCACCCCCCAGTGGTTCTGCTCCGTGGACTCCTTCAAGGATGACGCCATCGCCGCCTGCGAGGACGTGCGCTGGGTGCCCTCCTGGGGCAAGGACCGCATGCGCTCCATGATCCTGGAGCGCACCGACTGGTGCATCAGCCGCCAGCGCCGCTGGGGTCTGCCCATCCCCGTGTTCTACTGCAAGGACTGCGGCAAGCCCGTCTGCACGGAGGAGAGCATCGAGGCCGTGGCGAACCTGTTCGAGGAGAAGGGCTCCAACGCCTGGTTCGATATGGACGCCGCCGACATCCTGCCCAAGGGCTTCACCTGCCCCCACTGCGGCAAGGCCGCCGGCTTCGAGAAGGAGACCGACACGCTGGACGGCTGGTTCGACTCCGGCTCCACCCATTTCGCTGCCATGGAACGCGACCAGCACTTCTGGCCCGCCACCATGTATATCGAAGGTCTTGACCAGTATCGCGGCTGGTTCCAGTCCTCCCTGCTGGTGGCGGTGGGTGCGCTGGGCCGCGGCGCCCCGTTCAAGGAGTGCGTCACCCACGGCTGGACCGTGGACGGCGAGGGCAAGGCCATGCACAAGTCCCTGGGCAACGGCATGGACCCCGCCGAGATCTTTGAAAAGTACGGCGCCGACCTGCTGCGCCTGTGGGCCGGCAGCGCCGACTACCATGTGGACGTCCGCTGCTCCGACGAGATCTTCAAGCAGCTGAGCCAGAACTATCTGAAGTTCCGCAACACCTGCAAGTTCTGCCTGGACAATCTGGTGAACTTCGACCCCGACCATCTGGTGCAGCCCGACGAGATGCTGCCGCTGGACAAGTGGGCCGTCACCCGCCTGAACAGCCTCATCGAGAAGGTGTTCGCCGCCTACGACAACTACGAGTTCCATGTGGTGTCCCACATGGTCAACGACTTCTGCGTGGTGGACCTCAGCTCCTTCTACTTCGACATCATCAAGGATCGCCTGTACTGCGGCGAGGAGAACGGTCTGGAGCGCCGCAGCGCCCAGACGGCCGTCTGGATGATCCTGGACGCCATGACCCGCCTGTTCGCTCCCATCCTGGCCTTCACCTGCGACGAGGTGTGGCTGGCCATGCCCCACCGCACCCAGGATGATGCCCGCAACGTCCTGTTCAACGAGATGGTGCAGCCCTACGCCGCCTACGCCCTCAGCGAGGACGAGATGGCCAAGTGGGCCCGCATCGCCGCCCTGCGCACCGCCGTTAACGGCGCGCTGGAGCAGGCCCGTGCCGACAAGACCATCGGCAAGAGCCTGGAGGCCGAGGTGGACCTGACCGTCACCGCCGAGGACGCCTTCCTGGCGGATATGGACGCCGCCGCGCTGGCCGATATTCTCATCGTCTCCCAGGTCCGGGTGGACGTGGGCGCGGAGCAGGCCGTGGCCGTCCGCCCCGCCAACGGCGCCAAGTGCCTGCGCTGCTGGAAGGTACTGCCCACCGTGGGCAGCGACGCCGGTCACCCCGACCTCTGCCCCCGCTGCGCCGCCGTGGTGAAAAAGCTTCCCGTCATCGAATAAGCGTATTAGAAAAGGGAGGACACGCTCTGCGTGTCCTCCCTTTTTACGCTTTATGCCTTATTTTCCAGCTTCCGAAGCTGCGCCCGGAACTCCTCCGGCAGCGGACAGTGCAGCTCCACCACCTCCCCGGTGCGGGGGTGGATGAACCGCAGCCCCACCGCGTGGAGGCACTGTCCCGTCAGACCCGGCACCGGCTTCTTTGCGCCGTACACCGTGTCCCCCAGAATAGGGTGGCCGATATAGGCCATGTGTACCCGGATCTGGTGGGTGCGCCCCGTCTCCAGACGGCACCGCACATGGGTCACACCCGGATACCGGGCGATGACCTCCCAGTGGGTCACGGCGGGCCGTCCCCCGGCGGCCACCGCCATCTTCTTCCGATCCGACGGGTGCCGTCCGATGGGCGCGTCCACCGTGCCGCTGTCCTCCTTCAGGTTGCCCACCACCAGACACTCATACGTCCGCGCCAGCGTGTGGTCGCTGAGCTGGGCGCTGAGCCCCAGATGGGCGGCGTCGTTCTTGGCGGCGATGATGAGACCGCTGGTGTCCCGGTCGATGCGGTGAACGATGCCGGGACGCTTCTCCCCGCCGATGCCGGACAGCGACGACCCGCAGTGGTGGAGCAGGGCGTTGACCAGCGTACCGTCCGGGTGTCCCGGCGCGGGATGCACCACCAGTCCCGCCGGTTTGTTGACCACGATGACGTCCGCGTCCTCGTACACCACGTCCAGCGGGATATCCTGCGCCGTCAGCGCCGTGTCCCGCACCTCCGGCACGTCCACCGTCACCGCTTCGCCGCCGGTGATGCGGCAGCTCTTGGCGGCAGGCTTGCCGTCCACGGATACCCGCCCCTCCTCGATGTACCGCGCCGCCTGCGAGCGGGTCAGGCCGTTGGCGCGGGAGGCCACAAAGGCGTCCAGCCGCGTCCCGGCGTCCTCCGCCTCAGCTTTCAGATGCAGCGTCATCCTTCGGCTCCTTCTTGTCGTACTTGTCGTAGAACCACAGGTAGTACACGGCGCCCAGCACCACGCCGATGACCACAAAGCAGTCCGCCAGATTGAAAATGGGGTAGTCGATAAACAGCAGGTCGAACATATCCACCACATACCCCCGGCACACCCGGTCGATGACGTTGCCGATACCGCCGCCCAGAATGAGCACCCCCGCCGTTACGCCCAGCGGATGGCGGACGATCCTTTTCACCAGCAGCCACGCCACCGCCAGCATCAGCACGATGGTGACGATGGCCAGCAGCCCGGTCTTGCCGGAAAAGCTGCTCCACGCCGCGCCGGTATTGTGCAGCCGCGTCAGCTGCATCACGCCGGGCAGCAGCGGCGCGGACTGCCCCACCTCCAGATGGGACACCACCCACCACTTCAAAAGCTGGTCGCCCGCCACGCAGGCCGCCAGCGCCACAATATACCACATAGGGCATCCTCCCTGTTTTGGATTCTCCCCCATCATATCCCATTTGCCCGCCGTTTGCAACTTTTATTCCGCGACTTTCTTGTATTGCACGGCGCCGCGTGGTATAATAGAGTATTCAAATATCGCCCCGCATCGACACGGGGCAGGGAGGCCCGACTTGGATAGAAAACAGGTATTGATCCCGGAGGAGCAGACGCTCCGGCAGCGGGATTTTGAACGGAAAATAAAGGAGCTGCACGCCCAGCGGGGCAAGCCCGTCCGCGCGCTGGTGGACACCTTCGGCTGCCAGCAGAATGTGGCGGACAGCCAGCATATCATGGGTATGCTGGAGGCCATGGGCTGCACCTTCGTCACCGCCCCGGAGGAGGCGGATATCGTGGTGCTGAACACCTGCGCCATCCGCGACCACGCGGAAAAGCGGGTCTACGGCACGCTGGGCGCGCTGACCCATACGAAAAAGGCCAACCCGGAGCAGATCATCTGCCTGTGCGGCTGCATGGCCCAGCGCCCGGAGGTGGCGGAGAAGGTACGTCAGTCCTACCGCCATGTGGATCTGGTGTTCGGCCCTCAGGCGCTGTGGAAGTTCCCGGAGCTTTTATATCAGGTCTACACCCGCCGGGGCCGCGTGTTCTCCGTGGAGGACGAGCACGGCGCCATTGCCGAGGGTATGCCGGTGGTGCGGGAGGGCCGCACCCGGGCGTGGGTATCCATCATGTACGGCTGCAACAACTTCTGCTCCTACTGCATCGTCCCCTATGTGCGGGGCCGGGAGCGCAGCCGCGAGCCGGCGCGCATCATCGAGGAGGTGCGCCAGCTGGCCGCCGAGGGGTATAAGGAGATCACTCTGCTGGGGCAGAACGTCAACTCCTACGGCAAGGATCTGGATACGCCGTGGGACTTTGCCGACCTTTTAAGCGAGCTGGATAAGATCGAGGGGGACTATCTCCTCCGCTTCATGTCCTCCCAGCCCAAGGACGCCAGCTACAAGCTGTTTGACACCATGGCGCGCTGCAAGCACGTGGCCAAGCAGCTGCACCTGCCGGTGCAGTCCGGCTGCGACCGGGTGCTGCGGGCCATGAACCGGCCCTACGACCGGGCCAAATATCTGGATCTCATCACCTACGCCCGGAGGGTCATGCCCGATTTGGTGCTGACCAGCGATGTGATCATCGGCTTCCCCGGCGAGACGGAGGCCGAGGCCATGGAGACGGTGGCGCTGGTGGAGGACTGTCTCTTATACACATCTGACGCTGCCGACGATCGCATAAGTGTAGA
>URVR01000010.1 GCA_900551355.1 uncultured Eubacteriales bacterium
CGGCATACGAGATTCCTCTACGTCTCGTGGGCTCGGGATGTGTATAAGAGACAGTGTACAGGAACCGGCTCATGGGCAGGTCGCGGCCCAGGTCGGTGAGGGTTTTGCGGTCGTAGACGCCGGACAGCAGGGCGGCGCCGCCCTCCGGCGCGGCCTTCATCACCGTCATGTCCCTGGCAAGGTCGCTGAGCTCGCCCAGCAGGGCGGCCACGTCCTTGCCGCCGCGGTACAGCTGGTCGAACAGGGCCAGCGCGTCGGCGGCGTTCCGGGCCAGCAGGCAGCGCATGAGCTGCAGCGTCTGGGTGCTGCCGGCCAGACCCAGTGTGTCCAGCACGGTGCGGCTGTCGATATCGCCCGCCGCCGCCCGGCACTGATCCAGCAGGCTCAGGGCGTCGCGGAGGGCGCCGTTGGCCATGCGGGCCAGGATCTCCGCGCCGTCCGCCGTCAGGGCGATGTCCTCCGCCGCCGCGATCTTCAGCAGCTGCTGCTCCGTGTCCCGGGGCAGGATGCGCTTGAAGGAGAACCGCTGGCAGCGGGAGAGGATGGTGGCCGGCACCTTGTGCAGCTCTGTGGTGGCCAGAATGAACAGCAGATGCTCCGGCGGCTCCTCCATGATCTTCAGCAGGGCGTTGAAGGCGTCCCGGGAGAGCATATGCACCTCGTCGATGATGTACACCCGCTTTTTCAGCACGGAGGGGGGATAGACCGCCTCCTCCCGCAGGGTGCGGGCGTCATTGACGCTGCCGTTGGAGGCGGCGTCCAGCTCCGTCACGTCCAGCAGCGTGCCGGCGTCGATGCCCCGGCAGCTGTCACACTGGCAGCAGGGGGCGCCGTCCACGGGATGCTCGCAGTTGACGGCCTTGGCAAGGATCCGGGCACAGGTGGTCTTGCCGGTGCCCCGGGTGCCGGTGAAAAGGTAGGCGTGACCCACGCGGCCCTCCGCCACCTGCCGCTGGAGCGTGTCGGTGATGTGGGACTGGCCCACCACCTCCGAAAAGGTCCGGGGACGGTATTTGCGGTACAGAGCCTGATACACGGGCAACACCTCCTGACAAAGTGAAATGGAACGTCCTCCGCCCATAGCCGCGAAGCCGGCTTCCCCGCGGCACATGGATGATCCCTCTTAATGCTGCTCGGTTCCCCGCCTGACATGATTCGTGGGTATCCATTGCGCGAGACCGGCCCCGCAGCTATCGGCGGAGGACGAGTTCACCCAAGTATTCTACTACAAAACCGCCCGCTTGGCAACAGTTTTTTGTCGAGGGGCTATCCCAGCAGCGTCCATACGCCGTGGATGATCATGCACAGCGCCGCGCCCATGGCGGTGGGCAGCGCCGCCGCCAGCGCCGTCCACCGGGCGCTGCCCGTCTCGTGGAGGATGGTGAGGCAGGTGGTGCCGCAGGGGAAGTGCAGCAGGCACAGCACCAGCATGCACACCGCCGTCTGGGCCGTCCAGCCGTTGGCGGTGAGGACGGCGGACAGCTCCGCCAGGCTGCCGTAGGCCGTGAGGGTGCCGGTCTGGAGATAACCCATCAGCAGTACCGGCAGCACGATCTCGTTGGCGGGGAAGCCCAGCAGGAACGCCAGCAGCACCATGCCGTCCAGCCCCATGAGCCGCCCGGGGCCGTCCAGCGCACCGGCCAGCGCCGTCAGCAGACTGCCGCCGCGGACGGAGATGCTGCCCAGTGTCCAGATGAGCAGTCCGGCGGGGGCGGCCACCGTCACCGCACGGCCCAGCACGAACAGCGTCCGATCCAGCAGTGACCGCACCAGCACCTGCCCCACCCGGGGCATCCGGTAGGGCGGCAGCTCCAGCGAGAAGGCGGACAGCTGGCCCCGCAGCACCGTGGCGGTCAGCAGCCGGGAGGCCAGCAGCGTCATGCCGACGGCGAAGAGGATGCACCCCAGAAACAGCGCCGTCGCCAGCAGGGAGCGGCCAAGCCCCATGGTGCCGCCCAGGAAAAACAGGCTGATGAGGGCGATGAGGGTGGGGAACCGTCCGTTGCAGGGGACGAAGGCGTTGGTGAGGATGGCCACCAGTCGCTCCCGGGGGCTGTCGATGATGCGGCAGCCGGTAACGCCGCAGGCGTTGCAGCCGAAGCCCATGCACATGGTGAGGCTCTGGCGGCCGCTGCCGCCGGCGGCCCGGAAGAAGCGGTCCATTACGAAGGCCGCGCGGGGCAGGTAGCCCGCATCCTCCAGCAGAGTGAACAGCGGGAAGAAGATGGCCATGGGCGGCAGCATCACCGCCACCACCCATGCCGCCGTGCGGTACACACCGTCCACCAGCGCGCCCTGTACCCACCACGGCGCGCCGGAAAGCAGCGTCCGCAGCGGCGCCTGCAGCGCCATGAGCCAGCGGCTCAGCAGGGCGGAGGGGGCGTTGGCGCCCCAGATGGTCAGCCAGAACACCGCGCCCAGCAGCAGAAGCATCACCGGGATGCCGGTGGCGGGGCCGGTGAGCAGCCGGTCCAGCCGCCGGTCACGGGCGTGGACATCCTCCGGGCGGGCGGAGAGGCAGGCGACGGCGATGGCAGCCGCCCGGCGGGCCACGGCGGCGCTGTCGTCGCCGTCCAGCGCCGGCCATGTGTCCGCCGCGGCAGGACGGCGGGCCATGTCCAGCACCGCCGTGCGCAGGGCGTCCAGTCCCTGTCCGCTGCGGGCCGCCGCCGTCACCACCGGCACGCCGAGACCCCGGGACAGAGCGTCCGTGTCCACGGCGACGCCCTTCTTCCGGGCCTCGTCCATCAGGTTCAGGCACAGCACCAGCCGGGGGGTGCGGCAGCGGAGCTGCACCGCCAGCAGCAGGTTGCGCCGCAGGCAGGTGGCGTCCGCCACCACCACCGTCACGTCGGCATCGCCGCCGCAGATGAAGTCCCGGGCCAGCTGCTCCTCCGGCGAGTCCGCCCGCAGGGAGTATGTCCCCGGCAGGTCGATGAGCCGGAAGGATGCGCCCTGCCAGCTGTATGTACCCTCCGCCACCGCCACCGTTTTGCCGGGCCAGTTCCCGGTGTGCTGGTGCATGCCCGTCAGGGCGTTGAACACCGTGGATTTTCCCACGTTGGGGTTGCCCGCCAGCGCCGCTGTGTACTGCTCCATGGCCATCTCCTCCTTTTTGCAGGCTGCTTCCGGCCATTCTATGCGGCGGCGGGGCGGCGGGTGCGGAGTGCAAAAAAGAAACCGCGCACCCATGGTGCGCGGTTTCTTTTTTGGTAAAGGAGAGAGAATAACAATGTCACTTACATACTTTCTGATGCCATCATAGCACAGCGTCTCCGAAAGTCAACGGGTTTGTGAGAGGATTCACAAATTGTTCACAAGCCCGCCGCAAAGGCGCCCTTGACATTCCGCGGACGGCGTGCTATTATTTAGCGCACTAATAGTTCGCGTGCGAAATAAAAAGAAAGGAGGCACATGGTGAAGAAGTGTATCACAGAGCGGCCGGAGCATTTCGGGCCGCTGTTCGGCTACTGCGACCACCAGGTGCAGAAGCTGATGGTGCGCAAGCTGCGGCAGTACGACGTGTCGCCCATGCAGTGCAGGACGCTGACCTATCTCCACGAGGCGGAGGGCGAGGTCAACCAGAAGCAGCTGGAGCGGCACCTGATGGTAAAGCCCAGCACGGTCAACGGCATCGTGGACCGGCTGGAGGAGAAGGGCATGCTGCGGCGCACCGCCAGCCCGTCAGACGGGCGGTGCCGGCTGCTGGCGCTGACGCCCCAGGGCATGCAGTTTTATGATAAGTTCACCGCCATCGTGCAGGAGGTCAACGACCGTCTGGAGAAGGACTTCTCCCCGGAGGAGGTACAGCTTCTGACGTCGCTGCTGCTGCGGGTGGCGAAGAATCTGACGGAGGAGGGTGACGTATGCTGAGGAAGCTTGCCCCGTATACGAGGGGCTACCGGCTGTACGTCCTGCTGGGCGTGCTGTGCTCGGCGGGCGAGGCCGTGCTGGAGCTGGAGCTGCCCCAGGCCATGAGCGAGATCGTGGACGTGGGCATCGCCACCGGCAACAGGAGCTACATCCTGCTGACGGGGCTGAAGATGTTCCTGATGGCCATGGCGGCGCTGGCGTGCGGCGTGGGCGCGGCGGTGCTGGCCGCCAAGGCGGCCATGGGCTTCGGCGCCAATGTGCGGCAGGCGGAGTATGAGCAGGTACAGCGCTTCTCCTTTGCCAATATCGAGCGCTTTTCCACCGCCAGCCTCATCACCCGCCTGACCAACGACGTGTCGTCGGTGCAGATGACGCTGTTCATGGGCATGCGCATGTGCGTCCGGGCACCGGTGATGCTGGTGACGGCGCTGGTGAAGGCCATGGAGATCAGCCTGGATCTGAGCCAGGTGTTTCTGGTGGCGGTGCCGCTGCTGATCATCGCGGTGGTCATCGTCATCCGGTATGTGGGGCCGTTCTTCACGGCGCTGCAGAGCGCCACCGACGACCTGAACCTGGTGGTGCAGGAGAACCTCAACGCCGTCCGGGTGGTGAAGTCCTTCGTCCGGGAGGGCGAGGAGGAGCAGAAGTTCCGCGTCCGCAGCGACCGGCTGCGGGATACGGCGGAGCGGGCCTTCGGCTTCGTGGTGATGTTCATGCCCGTCATGATCATGATCATGGGCGGCACCATCGTGTCTTTGATGTGGCTGGGCGGCCACGACGTGGCGGAGGGCACCCTGCTCTCCGGCGACCTGATGGCGTTTTTCACCTATGCCAGTGAGATACTGATGTCGCTGATGATGGTGTCCATGGTGCTGATGTTCCTGACCCGGGCCATCGCCTGCGGCAAGCGTATCGTGGAGGTGCTGGACGAGCAGCCCCAGATCACCGACGCCCAGGCCGACCCGGCGCTGACCGTGGACAACGGCGACATCCGGTTCGAGCATGTGTATTTCAAGTATCATCCCACGGCGGAGGGCTGGAACCTGACGGACGTCGACCTGCACATCGAAAGCGGCATGACCGTGGGCATTCTGGGCGGCACCGGCAGCGCCAAGTCCACGCTGGTGAGCATGATCCCCCGGCTGTACGAGGTGGACGAGGGCGCCGTCTCCGTGGGCGGCCGCAACGTAAAGGACTACACCATGGAGGCGCTGCGAAGCGGCTGCGCCATGGTGCTGCAGAAGAACACCCTGTTTTCCGGCACCATCCGGGAGAACCTGCGCTGGGGCCGGGCGGACGCCGCCGATGCCGAGATCGAGGAGGCCTGCCGCATGGCCTGCGCCGACGAGTTCATCCAGCGGATGCCCGACGGCTACGACACCTATATCGAGCAGGGCGGCACCAACGTGTCCGGCGGGCAGAAGCAGCGGCTGTGCATCGCCCGCGCCATCCTGCGCCGTCCCAAGGTGCTGATCCTGGACGACTCCACCAGCGCGGTGGATACCGCCACCGACGCCAAGATACGCGGCGCGCTGAAAACGGCGCTGCCCGGCACCACCAAGCTCATCATCGCCCAGCGCATCACCTCCGTGATGGACGCGGACATGATCCTGGTGCTGGACGACGGTCATGTGGTGGGACAGGGCACCCACGCGCAGCTGATGGAGAGCTGCGGGATCTACCGCGAGGTCTACGAATCCCAGCAGGAAGGGGTGAGCATTGATGGCTGATACGAAACGGACACCGCCCCGGGGCGGTCACGGCCACGGCCCCGGCGGCCACGGCTTCCAGCGCCCCAAGGACATGCGGGGCACCTTCAAAAAGCTGATGGGCTATGTGGGGAAATACAAAGGCTCGCTGGTGCTGGTGGCGGTATGTCTCATCGTCAGCTCCGCCGGCAGCGTGGCCACCAGCTATATGCTCAAGCCGCTGCTGAACAACTATATCCTCCCCGGTGATTTTCCGGGACTTTTCAGGATGCTGCTGCTGATGGGCGGGCTGTTCGCCCTCAGCTCCCTGTGCTCCTACGCCTATGCCCGCATCATGGTGCATGTGGCGCAGCAGACGGTGGCGACGCTGCGGCAGGATCTGTTCGACCGGCTGCAGGAGCTGCCCATCAGCTACTATGACCGGCACCAGTCCGGAGACCTGATGAGCCGGTTCACCAACGATATCGACACCGTCTCGGAGATGCTGAACAGCAGCTTCGCCAGCATCATCTCCAACGTGCTGACCTTTGTGGGCACCGTGGTGATGATGATCGTGCTGAATCCGTGGCTGACGCTGATCACCTTCCTGTTCCTGGGACTGATGGGCGTGGTGGTCAAGACCATCGGCGGCCGCAGCCGCACCAACTTCCAGCGGCAGCAGGCGGCGCTGGGCGCCATGAACGGCTATATTGAGGAGATGATCGAGGGACAGAAGGTCATCAAGGTCTTTAACCACGAGGGGCAGGCCGTGGCGCGCTTTACAGACCTCAACGGCGGCTACCGCGACGCGGCCACCGCCGCACAGGCCTACGCCGGCATGATGATGCCCGCCATGGGCAACCTCAGCAAGATCAACTACGCCGTCACCTGCTGCGTGGGCGGCCTGCTGGCCATCGGCGGCGTGTTCGATGTCGGCTCGCTGGGCGCGTACCTGCTGTACGTCAAGCAGGTCAGCCAGCCCGTGGGCCAGATCAGCCAGCAGGTCAATACGCTGCTGGCGGCTGCCGCCGGCGCGGAGCGCATCTTCGCCGTCATGGAGGAGCAGCCGGAGACGGACGAGGGCAAGACCGTCATCGTCCGGGTGGAGAAGAATGGCGATACCCTGACGGAGACGGCGGAGCGCACCGGGCACTGGGCGTGGAAGAAGCCGGACGGCACGCTGGTGGAGCTGCGGGGTGACGTGCGGTTCGACCATGTGACCTTCTCCTACGACGGGGAAAAGGCGGTGCTCAACGACGTGTCCCTGTTCGCTAAGCCCGGCCAGAAGATCGCCTTCGTCGGCTCCACCGGCGCGGGCAAGACCACCATCACCAACCTCATCAACCGCTTTTACGATGTGCAGCAGGGTACCATCACCTATGACGGCATTGACGTGAAGGATATCGCCAAGGATTCCCTCCGCCGCTCGCTGGGCATCGTATTGCAGGATACCCACCTGTTCACCGGCACCGTGGCGGACAACATCCGCTACGGCAAGCTGGACGCCACGGACGAGGAGGTGCGCGCCGCGGCTAAGCTGGCCAACGCCGACGCCTTCATCCGCCACCTGCCCCAGGGCTACGACACCGTCATCACCGGCGACGGCGGCAGCCTCAGTCAGGGCGAGCGGCAGCTGCTGGCCATCGCCCGCGCCGCCGTGTCCGACCCGCCGGTGCTGATCCTGGACGAGGCCACCAGCTCCATCGACACCCGCACCGAGACGCTGATCGAGCGGGGCATGGACTCCCTGATGGAGGGACGCACGGTGTTCGTCATCGCCCACCGGCTGTCCACCGTCCGCAACAGCCGCGCCATTCTGGTGCTGGAGCAGGGCCGCATCATCGAGCGCGGCGACCACGCCGAGCTGCTGGCACAGCACGGCAAGTACTACCAGCTCTACACCGGACAGGCGGAGCTGAGTTGAATCGTTTTCCCAAAATCAAACATACTAAGGAGGAGCTACCCATGACCGAACAGGCGCTTTGCCAAAAAGCCATTGCCATGCTGGACATGGCCTACGTCCCTTACTCCCACTTCCCGGTGGGCGCGGCCCTGCTGTGCAAGGACGGCACGGTGTTCACCGGCTGCAACATCGAAAACGCCGCCTACGGCGCCACCATCTGCGCCGAGCGCACCGCCATCTTCAAGGCCGTCAGCGAGGGACAGCGGGACTTCGACACCCTCGTCATTGCCGGGCGCAGCGACGACTACTGCGTGCCCTGCGGCACCTGCCGGCAGGTGATGATGGAGTTCGCCCCCGAGCTGACCGTCATCTGCCTGAACAAAAACGGCGAGAGCAAAAAGTTCGCCCTGAAGGAGCTGCTGCCCTACGGCTTTGACCAGTCCTGGTTATAAGCACCGGCGGTTATTTTCCGCCAACTCGTCGTTACGGGCGCTTGAAATAAACCCATTATTCCTGCGCTTCCGCGCCTCGATTTGACGGAAAATCTCGCGCCGGCGGCGTTTGGCAAGAGTTTCCAAGGAACAAAATGAAGCGCGGCTGCGTCTCAATCATAGCCGCGCTTTTTCCCCTGCATACCCCCGGCGCGGAGACATTGAAGATTTGGAGGATATTTCCATGAAGAAGATGATTTCCCTTGTACTGGCCGCCGTGCTGGTGCTGAGTCTGGCCGCCTGCGGCGATAAGAACAACGCCAGTGACGGCAACCCCGTACGGCCCACCAGCGCCCTGAACATACTGGAGACGGTATGGAACACCTACGGTGAGGACGAGAAGTTTGCCGTTGTCGGCGGTGATTTTTCTGAGGCCAACACCCGCGAGGACGCTCCCGGCGTCTTCGACCTGAAGGACCGTGCGCTGGCGGACAGTGAGCTGGGTCTGCCGGAGACCGCTGCGGTGGATGAGGCCGCGTCCCTTGTCCACATGATGAACGCCAACACCTTCACCGCCGCTGCCTACCACGCCACCGGCGACACCGCTGAGCTGGCACAGCAGCTGCGGGACAACATCATGCAGCGTCAGTGGATGTGCGGCTTCCCCGATAAGCTGGTCGTGGCCGAGGTGGGTGAGTATGTGGTCACCGTCTTCGGTGCAGATGAGCTGGTGGACACCTTCATGACCCACCTGAACGGCATCTACGGCGTCAGCGCCACCTACGATGAGGCCATTCTGTGACACGGAGGATGGTGCAGCGGGGCGGCTTCCTGCTGCTGGCGGCGGCACTGCTGCTGGGCGCGGCAAGGCTCCCCGGCCATACGGCGGAGCCGCCTACGCCGGCGGATGCGGTGTACGTCTACGACGGCTACGCCGCCAGAACGGACGCGGCCTTTGACGCCGCGTCGCTGGACCGTGCCGCCTACCGCTTTCAGCATCTGCACGACCTGTATTTCGCTGGACGCGGCATCTATCTGGCGGTGGTGCCGGACAAGGCGCTGTTCACCGTGCCGCCGGAGGGCTATACGCCCGCCGGGGCGGCGGAGACGGCGGACGATCTGTGCAGCGCGCTGGATTTCCTGACGCCGGTGGACATCGCCGGCGGCCTGACGCTGGCGGACTACTACCGCACGGATCCCCACTGGCGGCAGGAGCAGCTGCGTCCTGTGGCCGACACGCTGCTGACCGCCATGGGCGCGCCGGTGCCGGACACGCGGGAGGAGAGCCTGTGCGCGCTGGAGGGGGCGTTTCACGGCAGCTACTGGGGAAAGACCGAGGAACCACTGGAGCCGGATACGCTGTCCTATCTGACCTCCCCTGTGCTGGAGGGCTGCACCGTCCATAACTACGAGACGGACACCGACGGCGGGGTGTACGACTTCGACGCCGCCCAGGACGCGCCCTACGACCTGTTCCTGTCCGGCAGCCGCTCCCTGCTGCGCATCGACAGCCCCGACGCCCTGTCCGACCGGACGCTGGTGGTGTTCCGGGACTCCTTCGGCAGCAGCCTGATCCCCCTGCTGGCGGAGAGCTACCGCACGGTCTACGCCGTGGACATCCGGTATCTGTCCTCCGACCTGCTGGGCCGGTTCGTGGACTTCCCCGCCGACGCGGACGTGCTGCTGCTGTACAGCACCACCGTTCTGCACAACAGCATCACCCTGAAGTGACCGGCGGCATAGACTGTGGTGGACACCTTACAAGGAGGCCATGACCCATGGCGTACACATTGGCACAGCTGCGCCCCGGCGAGAGCGGCTGCGTGGCCGCGCTGGATTTTCCGCCACAGAAGGCCCGCCGCATGGCGGATCTGGGCTTTCTCCCCGGCGGATGGGTGACGGCGCTGCACACGGCGCCCTTCGGCGGCATCACCGCCTATCAGGTGCTGGACACCGTGATCGCCCTGCGGGATACCGACGCCCGCCGCATCGCACTGCAATAAAAAAAGATGACGTTCCCAATACGGAACGTCATCTTTTTGCATAATTCTACACCTTGTGATCAGAAGGACACCATTTCGTTGGCGGGCTTGGTGGTGGCGGCGATGCTGCTGACGTACAGCACGGGGCCTTCGCCCTGATAGGCGTCGCACTTCTCCTTCTTCACGGTGGCGTGGATCTTCACCCACTCCTTGTCCTTGAAGTTCTCCAGCCCCTCACCCCGGCAGACCAGCGCCAGGAACTGCATATCCTTGTCGCAGCAGACCATGGCGAAGCGGCCCGGGCAGTGGACGCCCTTGAACTTCTTGGAGTGGCACATGATGGCCTTGAAGGACACCTCCACGCCCTCGTAGCGGCCGGGGTTGTCCATCATGTCCACATACCAGATGCCGTAGTCGTCGTCGGGCACCTCCAGCTTGCCGCCGGACAGGTCAAAGGGGGACATCTCCGGGGTCACATACTCCTCGCTGGTGCCGTCGGTGTTCTCCAGATAGATGTCGGCGCGGCGGTTCACCATCCGTAGGTTGCGGCTGCGCAGCTGGGTGCGGAGCTGCTCGTCGCAGCGGTTGAAGATCAGCAGGTCGGCGTTGGAAATCTTCTCCATCATCAGCTGGCCCATGTTGCGGACGTATGGCTCAAAGGTGTTGGCGTCCACCAGGCACATGATCTGGTACAGGATCCAGTTGGCGGGCAGACCCTCCCGGTGCAGCGGCTCGATGGCCCACATGCCGTTGTACTCGATGATGACCTGCTTGGGGCGGTACTGCTTTTCCAGCTTCTTGAAAAGCTCCGGCGTCATCTGCTCCGGCTCGTCGATGGTGTAGGTGAACACGTTGCCCAGCACCTTGGGATCGTAGGCCGTCTCGCCCTCCTCGCAGCACAGCAGCAGCGTCCGATCCTCGGCGGCAAAGCCGTCCTGCAGGATGCCGTTGATGAAGCTGGTCTTGCCGGAATCCAGAAAGCCGGCGATGAGATAAACAGGAATATCCATACGGGCTACCTCATGTCTTACAGGCCGAACAGCGCGGCCAGCTTGTCCTCTTTCAGGTCGGAGCCGATGACGCACAGGCGGCCGGTGTAGTCGGCGGCGCCGAAGCGCACCTGATGCTCCTCCGGTACGAAGTCAAAGTGCAGCCACTTGCCGTCCTCGCTGTGGACGATGCCCTTGGCGCGGAGGATGGCGCCGTAGTCGCCGCTGTCCAACGCGGTGAGGATGGTTTCCAGCTCGGCCTCGGTGAACACCTTCACCGTCTCCACGCCCCAGCTGGTGAACACCTCATCGGCGTGATGATGGTGATGGTGGCAGCCGCAGTGGGGATCGTCGCACTCCTCGCCGTCGTGGTGATGGTGGTGCTCGTGCTCCTCGTGGTCATGATGATGCTCATGCTCGTCATGGTCGTGGTGGCAGCAGTGGTCGTGATCGTCATCATCGTCATCGTGGTGATGATGGCAGCAGTGATCGTGGTCGTGGTCATCCTCGTCATGATCGTGGTGATGCTCGTGGTGGTCGTCCTCCTCATCGTGATCATGGTGATGGTGGTGATGCTCTGCCTCATCGGCCTCGTGCTCGGCACGCATACGCGCCAGCAGCTCATCGGCCAGGGACACCTTTTCGATGGCGCTGAGGATGGTCTTGCCGTCCAGCTGGTCCCACGGGGTGGTGAGGATGGCGGCGTCGGGGTTCTTCTCACGCAGCAGGGCCACGGCGGCCTCCAGCTTCTCCTGATTCAGTTTCTGGGTGCGGGAGAGGATGATGGTGCCGGCGGACTCGATCTGGTTGTTGTAGAACTCGCCGAAGTTCTTCATGTAGACCTTCACCTTGGTGGCGTCGGCCACGGTGACGAAGCTGTTGAGCTGCATGTCCGGCACGTCCTTGACGGTGTTCTCCACCGCCACGATGACGTCGCTGAGCTTGCCCACGCCGGACGGCTCGATGAGGATGCGGTCGGGGGCGAACTGCTGATGTACGTCCTTCAGCGCCTTGTTGAAGTCGCCCACCAGGGAGCAGCAGATGCAGCCGGAGGACATCTCGCTGATCTGGACGCCGGACTCCTTCAGGAAGCCGCCGTCGATGCTGATCTCGCCGAACTCGTTTTCAATGAGCACCAGCTTTTCGCCCTGAAAGGCCTCGGCCAGCAGCTTCTTGATGAGCGTGGTCTTGCCGGCGCCCAGGAAACCGGATACGATGTCGATTTTTGTCATAGTAAAACCTTCTTTTCTCTGCCGCCTGCGGCGGCACATATTCTTTCTCTCATATCATATCCCATTTTTCCGAAAAAGCAAGTGGGCGCAGGGAAAAACTGTCTCCCTGCGCCCCGTTGCGGCGTATGTGTCCGCTACCAGCTGGTGTTTTCGCCGTCGTTGAGGAAGCCGTCTCTGTCGTGGACATAGCCGTTTTCCAGCATCTGGCGGAAGGTGGCGGTGCTCTCCGCGCCCCGCCGCAGGGTGCTGCGGCCCATGCGGGCGTTGTCCTGCGTGTCGCTGGGCAGGGCGTCGTCGCCGGTGCCCTGGGTGTTCTCCTGGGAGCCGGCGGCGCCGCCCACGCTGGCGCCGGGCTGGGTAGGCGTGTCGGTGCCGTTCTGCCAGCTGCCGCCGGTGCCGTTGTCCTGCTGGGCGTTCTGGCTCTGGTTGGTGTCGGGCCTGGTCTGGCCGTTGGCACCGCCTGCGTCGTTCCGGTTTTTATCGCCGCAGGCCGTCAGCACCACGGCCAGTGCCAGCACCGCCAGGATCATAAAAAATTGCTTCATGCCGAAGTGACCTCCTTTTGCTCATCGTGCGCGTTGCGCCGCAGTTAGTATCCGCCTGCGGCGGCGCTCGTAGCCGTGCAGAATGCTGGCGAAACTTGCATTTTCTGGATTTGCCGCAGGAAACGTTGCTTTTTGCGGCTGCGTGTGGTATAATTAATATTCAAAGATCAGCACAAACGATAACAAAACGTATTTTTCCGGGCGGCTATCACCGCCTGTATAGTTTTCAGGAGGTCAGACCATGCAAAAACTGGAAAAACAGTATCACATCCACTGCGTGGAGGGCGACGTGGGCCGCTATGTGATCCTGCCCGGCGATCCGGGCCGCTGTGAGAAGATCGCCGCGCTGTTTGACGATGCGCATTTCGTGTCCAGCAACCGGGAGTACACCGTTTACACCGGCACGCTGCTGGGGGAGAAGGTCTCCGTCTGCTCCACCGGTATCGGCGGGCCGTCTGCGTCCATCGCCATGGAGGAGCTGCACAACATCGGCGCGGACACGTTCATCCGCGTGGGCACCTGCGGCGGCATAGATCTGGATGTCCGCAGCGGCGACGTGGTGGTGGCCACCGGCGCCATCCGCTTTGAGCACACCAGCCGGGAGTACGCGCCCATCGAGTACCCGGCGGTGGCTGACTTCGAGGTGACCACCGCGCTGGTGCAGGCGTCCAGAGCGCTGGGCAAGCGGACGCAGGTGGGCGTCGTCCAGTGCAAGGATGCGTTCTACGGCCAGCACAGCCCGGCGAAGATGCCGGTATCCTACGAGCTGCTGAACAAGTGGGAGGCGTGGAAGCGCCTGCACGTCAAGGCCAGCGAGATGGAGTCCGCCGCGCTGTTCGTGGTGGCGGACGCGCTGGCGTGCCGGTGCGGCTCCTGCTTCCATGTGGTGTGGAACCAGGAGCGGGAGGCCGCCGGCCTGGATCAGGACATGAGCGAGGACACCACCTCCGCCGTGCAGGTGGGCGTGGAGGCGCTGAAGCTGCTGATCCGGGCGGACCGGGAGAAGGCGGCGCAGACATAAGCACAAAAAACATCCGCAGGGACGTCCCTGCGGATGTTTTTTGTGCGTGTCAGACGCTTTCCAGCGCACGGCAATCCTGCGCCTCCCGGCGGTAGTCGGCGGCGGACTGGCGGATGCCGTCCATCTCCTCCGGCGTCAGGGGACGCTTCACTCTTGCGGGGGAGCCGATGACCATGCTGCCGTCGGGGATGACGGCGTTCTGGGTCACCAGCGCGCCGGCACCGATCAGGCAGTTTCTGCCGATGCGGGCGCCGTTGAGGACGATGGCGCCCATGCCGATGAGCGTCTCATCGCCGATGGTGCAGCCGTGGAGGATGGCGCCGTGGCCCACGGTGACGTCCCGGCCCACCACCGCCGGCAGATCGTACTCCACATGGACGACGCAGCCGTCCTGGATGTTGGTGCCGGCGCCGATGAAGATGGGGGCGCGGTCGCCCCGGAGCACCGCGTTATAAAACACGCTGCTGTTTTCGGCCAGATGCACGTCGCCCCGGACCACGGCGCCGGGGGCCACAAAGGCGGAGGGATGGATGTCGGGGTTTTTCATGGAAGGGTGCTCCTTTCGGAAAATTTCCCATATTGTACCACGTTTTTTCCGGAACTCAACGGGTTTCCCGGAAATTTCTTAAAAATCGCCCTTACATTTTTTGACACAATGTGGTATAATCATACCAGATAGAAAAGCCGCGTGTCCGAAGGAGAGAGCGGACGGGCGGCGTGTTTCCGTGTGTTTTGTGTGTGAGGAGCGTGACAGAATGTTTGCAGCAGGCGATCTGGTGGTGTACGGCGGCGAGGGCGTCTGCCGGGTGGAGCGTATCGGCCCGTCCGGCATGTCCTACGACGATGGAGACAGGCTCTATTATCATCTGACCCCGCTGTACCGCAGCGGGACGGTGCTGACGCCGGTGGACACCGGCGTGCTGATGCGCCCCGTCATCACCCGGGAGGCGGCGTTGGCCCTGATCCAGGCCATCCCGTCCCTGCCGCCCTGCAAGCCGGAGCAGGCAGGCGTCCGGGCCGCCCGGGACTTTTACCACCAGGTGGTGATGCGCTGCGAGTGCGGCGAGCTGGCTGCCATGATCCACAATGTGTGCCGCAAACGGGCATGGGCGGTGCGCCACGGCAAAAAGGTCAGCCAGATGGACGAGCGCTATCTCAAGCGCGCCGAGGATCAGCTGTATGGCGAGCTGGCCGCCGTGCTGGGCACGGAGCGGGGCCAGGTGGCGGAGCTTATCCGCCGGAGCTGGCCGGGCTGGCCGGAGAAGCTGCCGGAGCCTGCGGCAGAGGCATGAAAACGGAAAAAGGGAGCCTGCGGCTCCCTTTTTTGCATATTCCGCAACTCATATCAAGTGTGCGCCGCGCTCCGGGCGTATGATACGGTGGAGAGGTCACGAGGGGAGGAAACGCGCATGTACGAATGGCCCAGACTGATACAGGGCATGGTGGACGAGATTGACCGGTCCATCCTGGCCCACGAGGAGGAGACGCTGACGCTGCAGCGGCTGTCCCGGGACATGGGGTACTCCGCGTACCACGCCACCCGGAAGTTCCGGGAGATCGCGGGTATGCCGCTGCGGGACTATCTGCGCCGGCGGCGACTGCGCCACGGTGTGCGGGCTGTGAGCTGGACACCGCCACGCCGGGACGGCTGACGTACTTCTATTTCGAGCCGGGGCAGTACTTCAAGTACATCCGCCCCATCCGCCGCAAGTGAATACATATCCCCCGGCCATGCTGGCCGGGGGATATGTATTGTGTTTCAGAAGTGGCGGACAAGTCCGGCGATGAGCAGGGTGGGCAGCAGCCACAGCAGCAGGAACAGCACCATGGCTACCGGCGTCAGCACCGTGAAATTGCCCACAGAGGTCAGGTAGTAGGACAGCAGCACACCGCACAGAGCGCCGACATAGCCCAGCACCGTGGCGGTGCGGACGGCCCGCACCATGCGGCGGCTCCCCACCACCGACTCCGCCAGCGGGAGCAGACCCTCACGGCAGACGATGACGTTGGGCGTCTCGCCCTGCTGGGCGGCCAGCTGAGCCAGCGCCAGCCGGGTGGACACATCGGGATAGACCACCTTAGCGTCCACGCCGAACTTCCGCTTGATAAGGCCGGGGGTCACATTGCTGCTGCGGACGGCCAGCACCGGCGTGATACGGCTGCGGCGCATAGCCCGCAGCGCCCACTCCGCGTTGCGGGAGGGCTGGTACTTCACGGCGAATACCGCCGTCAGCACGCCGTCCACCGCCAGAAAGAGGCCAGTTTGAAGCTTCAGATCCCGCGGCAGCGCCACCCGGCGTTTTTTCATGAAATAGGCGCTGCCCATCAGCACCGTCTCACCGCGGATAGCGGCTTCCACACCGCCCTCCTCGCAGTAGCGCAGCTCGTCCACCCGCATGGGGTAGCCGCCCTCCACCGTGAGCTGCCGATCCAGCAGCGGCGCAAGGCTGCTGCCGGCGGCCTTGGATACGGCGGCGGCGTAGGACACGGCGCGGACGCGCTCCTCGCCATAGACCTTATAGCCGTTGAGGGTCACAGTACCGGCGGGAAACAGATCGTCGTCGGTGAGGATGATGCGTCCGGCGCGGGCCACGGCTTTTGCACCGGCGTACCCGGCGGCGGCCGCGCCGCTGCGCTCCAGCCGGCGGGACAGGTAGTACAGGGGCAGCGCGCCTGTCAGGGGCAGGGACAGCTGGACACCGGCGCCGGTAAGGGCGGCCAGCACCCAGGGAAATTCCTCCATGGGCCGGGCGGTGAAGCACACCACGCCGGACAGCACCACCGCCGCGCTCAGCAGCAGCGGCAGCACATAGTTCTGCCACTGACGGGCGGGGTCGGGGCGCATGGTCGTACGGTAAAAGCCCTCCAGCACGCCCCGCTGCTTGCAGACACCGGCGGGCAGCACAGACACCACATAGGGCGGTACGCCGTTGACGTCCGCCAGATGGAAGGCGATGCGGCGGGACTCCGCCGTCAGGTACAGCCCCAGCTGGCAGCTGAGGATCAGCAGCGCGCCGGCGGCGGCATAGGGGGTGGACAGGGTGCTGCCGGTGACCGCGCCGCTGACGCAGCACAGCAGATCGGCCAGCACCGCCACACCGGCGCACAGCTCGCAGCCGACCCGGCCATCCCGCAGCATGGCAGCAGCCGTCTGCCACACCGGCAGGCACAGCAGCGCCGTCAGCAGCAGGCCGCCGCCCAGCGCCACGCACCGCAGGAACGCGGCGTCCAGCCACGCGGGGGGCAGCACCTCCAGCTCCTGCAGCACGGCGGCCACCACCAGCAGCAGCGCGGGGAATGCACCCAGCACCAGCCCGCGGCGCAGCCGATTGCAGCGGCGCTTCTCCTCCCGCAGGGCGTCGTCCATGCGGGGCTCCGGCTCCTCCGGTTCCTGCGGCTCCGGCTCGTCCTCCGGCTCGTCGAAAAGCTGCTCCGTCTCCTGTGAAAGACCGCGCCGCCGGTCATCGCCGCGCTCCGTAAAGCGGCGCAGCAGGCCGGACAGCCGCTGGCCCAGCGGCACGGGATCGTCGATGACGCCGTCGTCCTCGTCCTCCAGCACGGCGTCCACCGTCTGGCTCATCACGTCCTTCAGGCTGACGCGGTCCGGCGTGTCGGAGAGAGGGGCGGGCTCGGGAACAGGTGCCGGAAGCGGCTCCGGTTCCGGTTCGGGAATGGGAGCGGGTGCCGGCTCCGGGACGGGTACCGGTTCGGGGATCGGCGCAGGCGTCGGCGCCTCCTCCGGGGCAAGCTGACGCCCACCCTTGCCGTACTCGGCCAGGATGGACTCCAGCGAAAGCTCGTCGTCGGGGACGGGCGTATAGGACGGTCGTTGGTTGCGCCTGCTCATGTTACCTCGAACTCAAAACAAACGGGAAGCGCCGCTTATCCCCGCTGACGCACCGCCTCGTACAGCAGAATGGCTGCGGCGGCGGAGGCGTTCAGGGAGGAGATGCGGCCCTTCATGGGGATGCTTACCAGAAAATCGCAGTTTTCCGCGGCAAGACGGGTCATGCCGCTGCCCTCGGAGCCGATGACGATGGCGGCGGGGCCCTTTAAATCGGCCTGATAGAGCTGGGTGGTACCGCCGGCAGCGGTGCCGAACACCCAGACGCCCTGCTTTTTCAGGTCCTTCAGCAGGGAGGGGATGTTGGCCACCCGGGCCACGGGGATATAGCTCACCGCACCGGCGGAGGTCTTGGCCACCACGGCGGTCAGACCGGCAGAGCGGCGCTTGGGGATGATGACGCCGTGGGCGCCGGCACACTCGGCGGTGCGGAGGATGGCGCCCAGATTGTGGGGGTCGGAGATCTCGTCGCACACCACCAGCAGGGGCGGCTCGCCCTTTTCCGCGGCGGCGGAAAGGATGCTCTCCACCGTGGCGTACTCCCGGACGGCGGCCAGCGCGATGACGCCCTGATGGGCGTGGGTGCGGGACATGCCGTCCAGCTTGCGGCGGTCGGCCTCCACCACCACGATGCCCGCGTCCCGGGCCTTGGAGGCGATGTGTCCCAGGGTCTTGTCCGTCTCGCCCTTGGCCAGATAGATCTTGTCGATGGCGGTGCCCACGCGCAGCGCCTCGATCACCGCATTGCGGCCCTCGATGATGCCGTCAGCCTCCGCATCGGGCAGGGGGCGGCGCTGGGTATCCTTTGTATCTTTCATGGGAATGACCTCGTTCTTCTTTGTATACCGACCAGTATAACACACTATTTCCCCGATAGAAAGAAGCATTCATAGAAATTTTACAGAAAATCCGACAGCGTGCCGCTTGTGACCGGAGAACAAATGTGGTATACTGTGCAACACTGCAAAAGTATACCACCCGGTGGTTTATACGGAGGATACGCATGGCCAACAACGATAAAAACAACAAAAACGACAAGGGCCGCAATAATCTGCGGGGCATCCTGACGCTGGTGGCGTGGGCACTGGTGCTGACGGTGGCATTCAACTACTTCAGCGCCTACAACCGCAATGCCACCAGCAAGGCCACCAGCCACGAGATCAAGTACAGCGAGATGGTGGCCCTCATCGAAAGCGGCAAGGCGGCGGAGGTGCAGTTCAAGGACGACGCCATCTACGTCACGCCGGTGGAGGGCTACACCTACACCGAGGAGCAGGACGAGAACAGCACGACACCGGCCAAGTCCTACACCCAGTCCAAGGACTCCAAGCTGACGCTGTACGCGGCCTACCTGAAAAATGTCAGCGACACCACGCTGGTGGCTCTGCTGAAGGAGCACAACGTGGCGTACACCAGCGCCTATGAGACGCAGATGAACCCGGTGCTGGTGTTCATGGTGCCTGTCTCTTATACACATCTCCGAGCCCACGAGACGTAGAGGAATCT
>URVR01000011.1 GCA_900551355.1 uncultured Eubacteriales bacterium
TCTACACTTATGCGATCGTCGGCAGCGTCAGATGTGTATAAGAGACAGGCATAGCAGCAGGCATTGCCGCCGCCATGGCGGTGATCCTCACCGTTACCGGACTGGGCAGCGGTCTCCGGGCCTGCCGCCTGCTGACAACGGCGCTGCGGGCCGAGCCGGGCGCCATGACCGTCCATGTGGACAGCGGCAGCGCCTCCTACAGGGCGGATGTGTACCGCGAAAAGGTGGACGGCACCGCTGTCACCACCGTGACGTGGGAGGGCGTCAGCGTCTACTGCGTCAACGGCACGGTGTATCTGGAGAACGGCCGCGCCTTCCGTCAGGAGGGCGCCCTGTCCCCGTCCCAGGCGGCGGCGCTGTTCCGCAAGGCCCATGTGGACTATGAAAAGGCCGATGACGGCGGCGTCTACACCATGACGCTGGACGAGACCGCCACCGCGGGACTGCTGGCACTGCTTCCGGAGGGTGCTGTGGACACGGCGGGCATCTCCACCCTGACCATGGCGCTGACCACGGAGGACGGCTGCGCCGTCTCGCTGGCGCTTACCGCCGGTCCGGAGGAGGACGCGCTGTCCATCTGGGTGGACTTCCTGCCGGCGGACACGGCGGACGCGCCTGCCGTACCCCAGGCGGTGACGGACGCCATCGCCGATGGCGGCAAGCCGGAGGAGACGCTCCCCACCGGGGATGCTCTCCGCCTGCTGCGGGCGTGGGCCTCCCTGCGCAAGAGTGATGTGCTGGCCGCCGACCTGACGCTGACGGCGGACTGCGGCCCGCTGGTGCTGCGGGACACGGTGCAGTACGACCGCCGCACCGTAAACGGGCAGGACTTCTCCTGCGTGCGGCGGGGCGGGCTGACGCTGTACTTCTCCGGCGATAAGCTGTGCGACGCGGAGGGGTGCGCCCTTACCGTGGGGGATCACACCACGGAGCAGTCGCAGCTCGTTGAGCTGGCTTATCAGCTGGTGCTCAGCGGCAACGCCGCCTGCACCCGCTCTGACAAGTCGGACGTCTATACCCTGACGCTGGATGAGGCGGGTGCGGCGGACTTCGCCGCTGCCATCGCACCGGACATCCAGTCCCAGCATGCCTCCCTCACCGGCGGCGAGGTGGTGCTGGAGGTGCGGAGCGGCTATCTGCGCAGCATCCGCGTCACCTGTATGGGCACCGTCCGGGTAGCCATGCTGGAGGCGGACGCCTCCCTGGGCGCGGAGATCACCTTTGTCCAGCGGAATTACCCCTTTCCCCAGAAGGTGCTGACGGCGCTGCAGTAAAAATCGCGGGAGACGGCGGCTCACGCCGCTTCTCCTGCCATAAAGCAAAAAACATCCGTCCTCTCGGACGGATGTTTTTTTGCTTCTTAGAGGGTTTACTCGGCCTCGGCCAGAGCCTTGGCAGCGGCGATGGCCTTCTCCTGCGCCGCGGCGGGGCAGTCCTCGTAGCGGACGAAGGTGAAGGTGAAGGTGCCGCGGGACTGGGTCATGGAGCGCAGGTCGATGGCGTAGCTCATCATCTCGGCCATGGGCACCTCGGCCTCCAGCACGGTCTCACCGTCGCCGGTGGGGTTCATGCCCATCACGCGGCCGCGGCGCTTGTTCAGATCGCCCATAACGTCGCCCACGAAGTTGTCGGGCACGGTGACCTTCAGCTCGCCGATGGGCTCCATCAGCACGGGCTTGGCCTCGGGCAGAGCGGCCTTGAATGCCAGGTTGGCGGCCAGCTTGAACGCAATTTCGGAGGAGTCCACGGGGTGGTAGGAGCCGTCCACCAGGGTGGCCTTCAGGAACACCACGGGATAGCCGGCCAGCACACCGTGCAGGCAGCTCTCGCGCAGGCCCTTTTCCACGGCGGGGAAGTAGTTCTTGGGCACGGAGCCGCCGAACACGTTCTCCTCGAAGATCATATCCTCCTGCTCGCTCTGGGGCTCGAAGATGATATGGACATCGCCGAACTGGCCGCTGCCGCCGGTCTGCTTCTTATAGCGGCCCTGCTTGCGGACGGTGCTGCGGATCTTCTCGCGGTAGGCGACACGCGGGGTGTCCAGCTCGGAATCCACGCCGAAGCGGGACTTCAGCTTGCTGCACAGCACGTCGATCTGGATGTCGCCGGCGCCGGAGATCACGGTCTGGTGGGTCTCGGCGTTGTTGGTGACGGAGAAGGTGGGGTCCTCCTCGTTCAGCTTGTTCAGGCCGGTGCCCAGCTTCTCGATCTCCTGCTTGGTCTTGGGGGAGATGGCCCGCTCGTAGCAGGCGGGGGCAAAGGCCAGCGGTGCGAACTTCACATAGGTCTTGGGCTCGCACAGGCTGTCGCCGGTCTTGATCTTGTCCATCTTGCCGATGGCGCCGATGTCGCCGCAGCAGATCTCCTTGGTCTCCTCGGTCTTCTTGCCCTTCATGACGTACAGGCGGCCCAGCTTCTCGGTGTTGCCGGTGGTCATGTTGTACAGGGACATATCGCTGGTGACCTTGCCGCGGATGACCTTGATCATGGAGAACTTGCCGTACTGGTCGGAGATGGTCTTGAACACGAAGGCGGCGGTGGTGCCGTTGGGATCGTAGGCCACCTCGATGGGGTTGCCGTCGTCGTCCTCAGCGGCCTCAGCGGGCATATCGGTGGCCACGGGCACCAGGTCCACGATGGTCTGCATCAGCATATCCACGCCCATGCCGGTGACGGCGCTGCCGCACAGCACGGGGCAGACGCTGCCCTCGCGCACACCGATCTTCAGGCCCTTGGCCATATCCTCGGCGGACAGCTCCATGGTCTCGAAGAACTTCTCCATCAGCTCCTCATCGGCGCCGGCGGCGGCCTCCATCAGTTCAGCGCGGAGGGCCTCCACCTCGTCGGCCATGTCGGCGGGGATGGCGCACTCGCCCTTGGCGTCATAGGCCTTGTTGTGCAGCAGGTCCACGATGACGGTGACGGCCTTGTTGGCGTCGGCCTTGGTGGCCACGATGGGGGCGATGGCGTTGCCGTACTTGCCCTTGATGGTCTCGATGCAGGACGCGTAGTCGGCGTTGGCCTCCTCCACGCGGTTGATGAACATCATGCGGGGCTTCTTGCCCAGCATCTTCCAGGTACGCTCCATACCCACGGACAGGCCGTCCTTGGCGTTGCCCACGATGACGGCGCACTCGGCGGCGCGGATGGCGCACACGGCCTCGCCGGAGAAATCAAAGTTGCCGGGAGCGTCCATGACGTTGATCTTCTTGCCCTTGTACATAACGGGGGCAAAGGCCAGGGAGATGGAGATCTTGCGCTTGGTCTCCTCGGCGTCGTAGTCGCAGGTGGTGTTGCCGTCGGCGGTCTTGCCCAGACGGTCGATCCCCTTGGTCATAAACAGCATCTGCTCGGCAAGAGAGGTCTTGCCGGAGCCGCCGTGGCCCAGCAGCGCGATATTGCGAATGTCATTAGCAGTCATAGTGGTGATGTACTCCCTTCATTTTCTTCAAGTCCGCCGCCCACACGGCTGCGGACAGTAGCTCAACGTACCGATTATAGCTTATATTCCGGGGTCTGACAACCTCTATTTTATTGATTTGTATGAAAATTCCCGGCGGGCACGTCCTTTTTCGTCAACATACACAATTTATTTTCCGCCGTACTGGGCAGGTCGACGAGGGCGGCGGTGCAGGCCGAAAAAAGAGGAGCCTCGCGGCTCCCCCTTTGCGTTGTCACAGGACATTCCCGTCCCCGTCCACCAGCAGCTCCGCCGGCGGGCGATGGCTGGAAAACCGCTGCACAGACAGGGTGCAGGCGTAGGCGCCGGCGTTGGACACGGCCACCAGATCCCCCACGTCCAGCGCAGGGCCGGTGAAGTCCTCCTGCAGCACATCCAGCGCGCAGCAGAGGTTGCCCACCAGATGCACCGTCTCCGTGCGGGACAGGTCGCCCAGCGCTGTGACGGTAAAGGCCCGCTCCCCGGTGAACAGCGGCTCCTGGGGGGCGATCGCCGCATCCGGCCCCACGGCCCGGCGCAGCATGGCGGCCACGGCGGGCTTCTGGAAGCCGTTGAGACAGTTCTCCACGATGACGTAGGTCACACCACGGGAGGTCTTTTTGTCCACCACCGGCATGAAGTAGGTGCCGGCCTGACAGGTCAGGAACCGCCCGGACTCGATGAGCAGGCGGGCTCCCAGCGTGCGGCGGTTCTCCGCCGCGATGCGCTGCGCGCACTGCCGCAGCGCCCCGTAATCCAGGGGACGCTGGGACGCCTCATCGTAGGCGATGCCCACGCCGCCGCCGAAGTTGACGTACTCCACGGTGCAGCCCAGCACCTCCTGCACCCGCAGGGCCAGGGCAAAGCAGCTTTCGTAGTACCGCGTCAGCACAGCGGCGTCCAGATTCTGGGAGCGCAGATGGACGTGGATGCCGCAGACCGTGACGGGCAGGCCCTCCAGCGCCGCACGCAGCCGGGGCAGGTCCTCCTCGCAGACGCCGAACTTGCCGGGCCCGCCAGGGCCGCCGTCCATGTTGAAGCAGGGGTCGATGCGCACACCGATGGGGCGCACCTCTCCCTTCTCTGCGGCGATGCGGCCGATGCGCACCGCCTCGCCGATGGAGTCGGCGATGAGGTGGCCGTGCTCCCACGCTTCCCGCAGGGCGCGGTCGGACTTGCCGGCGGCGGAGAAGTAGATGTCGGCGGCGGTCATGCCGCACTCCTCCGCCAGCAGCACCTCCCGGGCGGAGGCGGCGTCCGCGCCGATGCCCAGCGCCGCCAGTGCCCGCAGCACCGGCGGGAACGGGTTGGCCTTCACGGAGAACAGGATGTCGAAGCCGGGGAACGTGTCGCGCAGCAGGGCGGCCTGCCGCGCCAGCACGTCGCAGGAGTAGATGAAGCAGGGCGCGTTTTCCCGCGCCAGACGGAGGATGTGTTCGTTCATGGTAGGCGCTCCTTCCGATATGTTGTGATATAGTATCAGTGTAGCATACCGGCTGAGCCGCCGTCAAAACATTCCTTGCGCCGTTAAGAAAAATGTGCTACAATACCGGCGGTATCCGCAAAAAACAGCTGATGCAGAAGCGCAGGCTCATATGCGGGCATGATGGAATTGGTAGACATGCGAGATTTAGGTTCTCGTGCAGCGATGCGTTGGGGTTCGAGTCCCCATGCCCGTACCAGAAAATCCACCGTAATTCCGACAGAATTACGGTGGACTTTTTCTATGCCGGGAGGCCGCCAGCGCCACCGCAACGGTGAAGATCCCGCACAGGTACTGGACCAGCTTCGTTTTCCGCTGTTTTCATGTTTACCCCCTTCTGAGCACCGCCACGGCGCAGGGGATCCGCCCCGCGCACAGGATGTAATCCCCGTCCGGATAACCGGCATCGGCGAAAAACTGCCTGTAGGTGTCCAGTGTGAACGCCCGCTTGAAGTCCGCGCCCGCCCGGCCGATGACGCCGGAGACGCTGTTGGTGGTGCCCTTGTCCGTCCGGTTCATATAGGTGGGGATGATGAGCCGCCCTCCCGGTCTGCACACCCGCTCCAGCTGGCGCAGCGCCTGATAGGGCTGGTCCAGCAGGTGGATGACGTTGGCGGCCACCACCGCGTCAAAGCTGGCGGCCGGATAGGGGAGGTGCAGGATGTCCGCCTGTTCAAAGCGGACATTGCCGTACCGGCTGCACTTTTTCTCCGCCCGCCGCAGCATCCTCTCGGAGAAGTCAGTGGCCACAAGGCTTCTGCACCGGGGCGCCATGACCGCCGTGAGCAGTCCCGTGCCGCAGGCGCACTCCAGCACCGCGTCGGACGGCGCCATCAGCCGCTCCACCGCCGCGCACAGGGCACGGTCCGCCTTCCGGTTGATACCCTCGGCGAAAAGGTCATACGCCCACGCCACACGGTCCCAAAACATGGTCTGTCCTCCTTATCCGCGCCTTCACGGCGCTGTCCTTTCACCGCGCAGGATGCGCTTCACCAGCTGCGCCCACTCCTCCGGGTGGCAGGCCGGTCTGCAGCTTCGCGGTAAGGGGTGACGCCTGGTCCAGATCGGAGCTGCCCAGGATACCGCAGTCCATGCGGATGTTCTGCCGCGCCGCCAGGACTGGAAGCCGCCGGTCAGGTACGCCTCCCGGGCGAAAAACCCGCTGTCCCCGGCGGTATAGGGCACGACACTGAGGCACAGGTCGCCCGCCAGCATCAACAATCCGCTGAGTGTACCCAGCAGGCAGTCCCTCTGATACGCCTTGAGATCCATATCGCTCCCCCCCTGTTCTCATATGTCTCCGCCGTCAGTTAGTGTACGCTAACTGACGGCCTTCAAAAGACCGCGCCGCGCTGACGCGGGTCGGTCTATCCCTGTTATACCACGCGCTGCGTGGGAACACAACACAATTCTGCGCGGTGCGGGGAAAAATTTCGGGGGCCAGCGGAAAAGCCATACGTCCCGCGCAAAAAAAGTGACCGGCCAAATGGCCGGTCACTTTGCCGCGCGTATGTAAGATTACTCAGCGGGGCTGATAGCGCCGTTGGGGCAGGTATCGCTGCAAGAACCGCAGTCCAGGCAGGCACCGGCGTCAATCACGTAACGATCATCACCCTGGGAAATAGCGCCCACGGGACATGCGTCTGCGCAAGCACCGCAGCTGACGCAAGCGGAACCGATCTGATAAGCCATAGTAGCACCTCCATAAAGATTTGTAAGCCTATTTTATCATGAAAATCTGAAAATGCAAGAGCATTTTCCACATGTTGAAAAACTGGCAGAGCTGGCGGTCATTGGGGCCGCAGCCCGCCGTTACATGCCGGTGCAGACCATGTACAGCAGCGCTGCTGCCTCCCGCGCCCAGTAGCCGGCGGTGAGAAACCACGGACTGGCGCAGCCCGCGGCGTAGGGCGTCAGCCCCTCCCGCTCCGCCCAGATGGCGGCGCGCAGCTGGTGGAAGTTGTCGGAGGCAATGACCACCGCCGTGGGCATCCCCTCCTCCCGTATGACGGCGGCGGAGAACGCCAGATTCTCCTCCGTGGACTGGGAACGCTCCTCCGTGCGAATGCGGGCCGGGTCGATGCCCATGGACACCAGCGTATCCCGGATGCACCGCGCCTCGGTGTCCGGCTCCCGGTCGTTCTGCCCGCCGGAGGCCACGCACACCGCGTCGGGATGATCGGTCAGATAGTCACAGGCCGCCCGGATGCGGTTTTGCAGCATCAGGCTGGGCCGTCCGTCCGGCAGCACCTGGCAGCCCAGCACAACGACGGTGCAGGCCGCGTCCTCCGGGGGGCGGTTCATGGCGGCGGAGGCCATTTTGCCCAGCGTTACCAGAATAGCCGTGGCGCACACCGCCGCCAGCAGGCTCACCGTCCGGCGCAGCCACCGGGGCCGCAGCAGGCGGCGGAAGAGATCCGGCCAGAGCAGCACCGCCGCCGCCAGCAGCAGCACCGCCGCCGGCCAGAGCATGCCGAAATGCAGGATACCGCCAAAGACCGGCAGCAGGAAGAACACCGCCAGCGCGATGCACAGTCCGGCGGCGATCCGGGCAAGGGTACGCTTCATATCAGTTCTCCGAAATGTGGTTGGCGATGCGCTGCATGATCATGTCCAGCGCCACCAGGTTGTGGCCGCCCTCCAGCACGATGATGTCCGCGAACTTGCGGGTCGGCTCCACGAACTGCTCATGCATGGGCTTCACCGTGGTGAGGTACTGGGTCACCACCGACTCCAGCGAGCGGCCCCGCTCCTCCACGTCCCACAGGGCGCGGCGGAGGATGCGGACGTCGGCGTCCGTCTCCACGAAGATCTTGATGTCCAGCAGGTCACGCAGCTCCTTGTTCTGGAAGATGAGGATGCCCTCCACGATCACCACCTTGGTGGGCCGTACCTCCACCGTCTGGTCGGTACGGTTGTGGATGGCGTAGTCGTACACCGGGCAGTGGATGGTCTCGCCCCGCTTCAGCGCCTTCAGGTCGGCAATCATCAGATCGGTGTCGAAGGCGGCGGGGTGGTCGTAGTTCTGCTGGCACCGCTCCTCGAAGGGACGGTCCTGCCGCTTGTAGTAGTTGTCGTGGTGTACCACGCTGATGTCGCTGCCGAACCGGGCGGCCAGATGCTCGGTGAGCGTGGTCTTGCCGCTGCCGGTGCCGCCGGCGATGCCGATGAAAATGGTGTTCATGTCCCGCATCCTCCCAAATATTCTGCCCCCTATTATAGAAAATGCAGGCAGGAAAAGCAAGCGGCGGGGCGGCGCGCTTGTAAAAAAAACATGAATTTCGGCGATAGCGGTTGACGCGGGCGGCGAAAATGGGTATTATGTAAAATAGATTTTTTCCCGGGAGGTTTTCATATGAGCTTGATCAAGTGCAGACGGTGCGGAGAAATGTTCTCCGACAGCTATAAGACCTGCCCCTTCTGCGAGGAGGACGACGCCTATTACGGCGGCCGCGTGAAGAAGCGCCGCAGCCGCCGGGCCGAGGCGCCCCGCCGCAAGGCCCCCAGCATCCTGGGACCCGTGGTGGTGCTGGTGCTGATCCTGCTGGTGCTGCTGGTGGTGTGGCTGCTGTTCGGCGAGAAGATCAAGACCGCCATCGTGGGCGAAAAGCCTCCCATCACGGACGTGACGCCCACGCCGGATCCCGTGACCCCCGATCCCGTGACGCCGGCGGCCACCATCTCCCTGAACCGTGCCGTGCTGGCGCTGGACGTGGGTGAGAAGGAGACGCTGAAGGTCAACGAGGAGACGGAGGAGACCTGCACCTGGAGCAGCAGCGATCCCACTGTGGCCACCGTCAGCGACAGCGGCGAGGTCACGGCGCTGGCCGCGGGCAACGCCGTCATTACCGCCAAGGTGGGCGACGCCGAGGCGACGTGTAGCCTGACGGTGAAGGACGCCGGGGACAGCACCACGACGCCGGACAACAATACCACAACGCCCGACAACAACACCAAGCCCAATAACAACACCAAGCCCAATAACAACACTTCCACCACGGTGGATGTCAGCAAGCTGGTCATCACCGCCACGTCCGAGTACGGCTATACCGGTGAGCTGGCCGCTACCGGTGAGCCGGGCGAGTTTGAGATGACCACCACGAAGGGGGAGGTCTGGACGCTGGGCGTCAAGGGCACCACCGCCGCGGTGAAGTGGAGCATCGACGGCGACAGCAGCGGCGTATGCACGCTGGAGGGCGACAAGCTCACCGTCACCGGCACCACCAGCGGACGGTACGCCACCGTCGTCGGCACGGTGGGCGGCGGCACCATCAAGGCCTACATCCGCATCCGCTGACCGATACCGCAGAAACTGCATAGCGAGGGCGGGCCGTTTCAAGCGGCCCGCCCTTTTTGCGGAAGAAGGCTTTGACGGCGGCGGGGGCGTCGTGCTACACTGTACGAAAAAGGAGGCGGCGTATGGAACGATGGGATACCCTGTGGCCCGGCGGCTGGACGTTCTGCTTCGGCGACGGCGCGTTCAAGCCCTCCACCGACTCGTTCCTGCTGGGCGGCTTCCCGCCGCTGCGGCAGGGCTGGCGGGTCTGCGATCTGGGCGCCGGCACGGGGCTTCTGGGGCTTCTGCTGCTGGCGCGGGAGCCGGCGCTTACCGTCACCGGGCTGGAGCTGTCCCCGGCGGCCTGCGCTCTGGCGGCGCGGACGGCGGCAGCCAATGGCCTGACGGACCGTCTGACCACGCTGCCCTGCGACCTGCGGCAGCGCAGTCAGCTGCCTCCGGCGGGCAGCTTCGATCTGGCGGTGTCCAACCCGCCCTACTTCCCCGCCGGCGGCGGCAGGGCCGCAGCGGGCAGCCGGGGCGATGCCCGGTCGGAGCTGACATGCACCATGGCCCAGCTGTGCGATGCCGCGTCGTACCTGCTGCGCAGCGGCGGACAGTTCTGCCTCGTATACCGCACGGAGCGGCTGGCGGAGCTGCTGGAGACGCTGCGGCGATACCGGCTGGAGCCGAAGACCCTGCGGTTCGTCCAGAAAAACGGCACCTCCGCGCCGTCGCTGGTGCTGCTGGCCTGCCGGAAGGACGGGCGCACCGGGCTGACGGTGCAGCCGCCGCTGCTGCTGCAGAATGCCGACGGCACGGAGACGGAGGAACTGCGGCGCATCTATTTCAAGGATAAGGGGTAACACACATGGCTGGTATGCTGTATCTGGTGGCCACGCCCATCGGTAATCTGGGGGATCTCTCCCCCCGTGCCGTGGAGACGCTGGCCGGGGCGGATTTCATCGCCGCCGAGGACACGCGGGTGTCCGTGAAGCTGCTGAATCACTTCGACATCAAGAAGCCGCTGGTCAGCTATCATGAGCACAACCGGGCGGCGGCGGGGCAGGCCATCCTGACCCGGCTGCTGGGCGGTGAGATCTGCGCGCTGGTGACGGACGCCGGCACCCCGGCCATCAGCGACCCGGGGCAGGAGCTGGTGGCGCTGTGCGCCGAAAACGGCGTGACGGTGCAGGCCATCCCCGGCTGCTGCGCCGCCATCGCGGCGCTGGCGGTGTCCGGGCTGGACACCCGGCGGTTCACCTTCGAGGGCTTCCTGCCCTCCGGAAAGAAGGAGCGCCGCATGGCGCTGGAGGAGCTGACCGGCGAGGCGCGCACCATGGTGTTCCACGAGGCGCCCCACCGGCTCCGGGCCACGCTGGCGGACATGGCGGAGGTGCTGGGCGACCGCCCCGTCGCCCTGTGCCGGGAGCTGACAAAGCTCCACGAGGACACCGTCCGCACCACGCTGGCCCAGGCCGCCGCCTACTACGCCGCCAACGAGCCGCGGGGCGAATATGTGCTGGTGGTGGCGGGCCGTGAGAAGCAGCAGGGCCCCCAGCTGACGCTGGAGCAGGGCGTGGAGCGGGTGCTGCGGCTGCGGGAGGACGGCATGCGGATGAAGGACGCCGTCCGGCAGGTGGCCGATGACACCGGCCTGAGCCGCAACGACCTGTACGATGCGGCGCTGAAGCGCTGAGCCGCGTCCATTACGCAGAAGATGTAAAAATACCTGCGCAGCAGAATTGCCGTGCAGGTATTTTTATGCATTTTTGCATGTTTTCCTACATTTTTGCGGAATATAATAGCACCGGTAACGTTTCCAGCACTATTATATGGTCAGGCGTCTTCGCGAAGCTCCCTCAAACACTTCGCGCAGACATTCTTCCCGTGGAACACCGACACGTCCTTGGCGCCATCACAGAAGATGCAGCTGGGCCGATACTTCTTGAGGATGATCGACGATCCCTCAACATAGATCTCCAGTGCGTCCTTTTCCGCGATGTCCAGCGTCCGGCGCAGCTCGATGGGCAGCACGATACGGCCCAGCTCGTCCACGCGTCTGACGATCCCCGTCGCTTTCACTGTGGAATCCCCCCTATGCAGTTGTTACAAATGTGCGTACGATAGATGGCTGTATTATGACACATTTTGCCAATTCTGTCAACCGCTGTTCGTCAAAAAGCCGCGTGATTCCGCAAATAATGTGCAGCGCCCCCGCATACGATGTTCCGGTGCGGGAGGTGATGTGCATGACGATGGCCATTGTGTGGACGCTGTTCGTCACCGCGTCGCTGGTGTGCGGCGCGGTGTACGGCACGCTGGGGGACGTGACGGCGGCGGCTATGGAGGGCGCGTCCGCCGCGGTGGAGCTGACGCTGTCCATGGCGGGGGCACTGTGCCTGTGGTCGGGGGTCATGACGGTGCTGGAGCGGGGCGGCCTGACGGAGGGGCTGGCCCGGCTGTTCCGCCCGCTGCTGCGGCGCATCCTGCCGCGGGCCAGCCGGGACCCGGACACGCTGGCGGCGGTGTCGGCCAACGTGTCCGCCAATCTGCTGGGTCTGGGCAACGCCGCCACACCCCTGGGCATCCGGGCGGCCCAGCGCATGGCGGTGGGCTGCGGCGGCACCGCCAGCGACGAGCTGTGCCGACTGGTGGTGCTGAACACCGCGTCCATCCAGCTGCTGCCCACCACCGTGGCCGCCGTCCGCAGTGCCCAGGGCTGCGCTGCACCGCTGGACATCCTGCCGGCGGTGTGGCTGTCGTCGGTGCTGTCGGTGTCGGCGGGGCTGCTGATGGCCCGGCTGCTGCAGCGGATCTGGAGGGCGTAGCATGGATGTATCCTCTCTCCTGATCCCCCTGCTGCTGACGGCGGCATCCCTGTGGGCGCTGGGGCGGCGGCTGGATGTGTACGACGCCCTCACCGCCGGGGCGGCGGAGGGGCTGACGGTGCTGCTGCGTATCGTACCGTCCCTTATCGCGCTGCTGACGGCGGTGTACATGCTCCGGGCCTCCGGGGCGCTGGCGCTGCTGGCGCGGGTGCTGTCCCCGGTGCTGGAGGCGCTGGGCATCCCGCCGGAGACGGCGGCGCTGCTGCTGGTGCGGCCGGTATCCGGCTCCGGCGCGCTGGCGGTGGGCAGCGAGCTGATGGCCGCCCACGGCCCTGACAGCTACATCGGACGGTGCGCGGCGGTGATGCTGGGCTGCACGGAGACTACGTTCTACACCATCGCCGTGTACTTCGGCGCGGCGGGCATCCGCCGCACCCGCTACACCGTGCCGGCGGCGCTTACCGCCGATCTGGCGGGCTTCATGGCGGCGGCGTGGAGCGTGCGCCTGTTCTTCGGCACATAGAAAAAGCGCGCATCCCGGCGAGATGCGCGCTTTTCGCGGTCTGTTACATTTTCTCCGGCGCAGAGCAGCCGATCAAGGTCATGCCGTTTTTCAGCACGGCCCGGGCGGTGTCCGCCAGCTTCAGCCGGGCCAGCAGCACGTCCTTCTCCTCCCCCTTGATGCGGCAGGCGTTGTAGAACTTGTGGAACGCGGCGGCCAGCTCCGACAGGTAGCGGTTGATGAAGCTGGGGTCGTAGTCCCGGGCGGCCAGACGCACCACCACCGGGTACTGGGCCAGCTGCTTGATGAGGGCCTTCTCCTCGTCGGCGGTGAGCAGCGCCAGATCGGCCTGCGCTGCGGCGGGTACGTCGTAGCCCTCCGCCGCCAGCGCCTTCAGCAGCGTGCAGATGCGGGCGTAGGCGTACTGCACATAGTACACGGGGTTCTCGCTGTCCTCCCGGACGGCCAGACCCAGGTCGAACTCCATCTGGGTGTCGGGCTTGGCGTTGAAGAACCAGCGGCAGGCATCCACAGGGATCTCGTCCAGCAGGTCGGTAAGGCTGATGGCCTTACCGGTACGCTTGGACATACGCACCACCTCGCCGTCCCGCACCAGCTTCACCAGCTGCATCAGCACGATGTCCAGCCGGTGCTGGCCGTCCAGCCCCAGCGCGTCCATGGCGCCCTTCAGACGGGCCACATGGCCGTGGTGGTCGGCGCCCCAGATGTTCACCACCTTGTCGAAGCCCCGGACGGCAAATTTGTTCCGGTGATAGGCGATGTCGGCGGCGAAGTAGGTGTAGAACCCGTTGGCACGGCGGAGCACGTCGTCCTTCAGGGCCAGCTTCTCGATGTCCTCGTCGGACTTGCCGGCGGCGCGGAGCTGCTGGGCCAGGATCTGGGCGGTCTTGAGCCACAGGGCGCCGTCCTTCTCATACGTCCAGCCCCGGTCGGTCAGCAGCTGCACGGAATCGGCCACATAGCCGCTCTCGTGGAGGCTGGACTCAAAGAACCACTGGTCGTACTGGATGCCGTAGCGGGCCAGATCGGTCTTCATCTTGGGGATGTTGCGGTTCAGGCCGAACTGGGCCAGCGCGTCGTGGCGGGTCTTTTCATCGCAGTCGAGGTACTTCTCGCCCTCCTGCTCGTAGAACGCCTGCGCCAGCTCCCGGATGTCGTCGCCGTGGTAGCCGTCCTCCGGGAATTCCACGGCGTCCTCGCCCTTGATGATCTGGAGATAGCGTGCCTCCAGACTCTTGGCAAATTTCTCGATCTGGTTGCCGGCGTCGTTGACGTAGAACTCGCGGGTCACGTCGGCGCCGGACTTCTGCAGCACGCTGGCCAGCGTGTCACCCAGCACGCCGCCCCGGGCGTTGCCCATGTGCATGGGGCCGGTGGGGTTGGCGGAGACGAACTCCACCATGTACTTCTTCCCCGCCAGCATGTCGTTCTCGCCGTAGGCGTCACCGGCGGCCTCGATGCCGGACACGGTGTCGGTGTACCACTTATCGCCCAGCAGGAAATTCAGGAAGCCGGGGCCGGCCAGCTCCACGGAGGTGAAGTAGCTGCCCTCCAGCGCCATGTTGTCGATGAGGGTCTGCGCCACCTGACGGGGGTTCATCTTCATGGCCTTGGCCGCCGCCAGACAGAAGGTGGTGGTATAGTCGCCGTTGGCGGTGTCCTTGGGGATCTCCACCGCTGGGGTCACGGTAATGCCGGCGGGTAAAACACCGGCGGCAGCAGCCTTTTCATAGGCCGCCGCAGTCAGCTGCAGCACCTGATCTTTGGCGCTCTGGATCATATTCATCGTCAGTTCTCCTCTTTCGTTAAAGTCAGCTCCACCTGCAGCGCCGACAGGGGCTGCGCGCCGAGGAGCAATGTATACGCCAGTGTGATAAAGCCCCGTCCCCGGCGGGACAGCTGCCACGCCACCTCCTGGGTGACGACGTTCAGCGTCAGGGCGCCGCCGTCCCCGCCGTCGATGCGGGTGGCGGTAGGGGTTTCGGAATCCAGCAGCAGGCCGTAGCCCCCGCTGTCGGCCTCGTTGATGACCACCGCACGGCGGGTGGCCGTCTCCAGCCTGATCTCGGAGACGATGGCGCTGCCGTCGGCCTCGTTGGCCGCCTCATACCGCAGATGCCAGCCCTCCGGCAGCTTTTCCAGCGTGCCGGTGCCCCGGAAGGTCAGCACATCCTCCTGCCCGCCGAAGCGGCTGCGGCTCTGCACCGCGATGTGTACCTGTTCCGCCATGGCGCACCTCAATATTCCTCGATGTTCACCGGGCGGACGGCGCTGTCCAGCGGCCTGCCCAGGAACATGCCCGCCACCGCGCCGAAATCCTCCGGCCGGTCGCTGGCGTACAGCGTCATCCCACCGCAGCGCCGGTCGGCCAGCAGCTCCCGCTCCGTCAGCTCCTGCTTCAGGGCGCGGGCCGCCTCGGCGCCGGAATCCACCAGCGTCACTGCCGGCCCCATGATGTCCCCGATGACCTCCGCCAGCAGCGGATAGTGGGTGCAGCCCATGATCAGCGTGTCGATGCCCGTATCCCGCAGCGGCGTCAGATACTCCCGGGCCACCGTCTCGATGACGGTGTCCCCCGGGCGGAACCGGCCGTTCTCCACCAGCGGCACGAACAGCGGGCAGGCTTTGCTGATGACGGTGACGTCCCCGTCCAGGCCGGCGATGGTGCGCTCGTAGGCGCCGGAGCGCACGGACGCAGCGGTGGCGATCAGCCCCACCCGCTTGTTCCGGGTGACGGACACGGCCCGGCGGCAGGACGGCTCCACCACCCCCAGCAGGGGCAGGTCGCTGCTCTCCGCCTGCAGCTGGGGCAGCGACGTGGTGGAAATGGTGCCGCAGGCCACCAGCAGCGCCTTGATGTCGAAGGTCCGCAGGAAGCGGACGTCCTGCCGGGCAAAGCGCAGCAATATCCCGGCAGAGCGGCTGCCGTAGGGCACACGGGACGTGTCCCCGAAGTATATAATGTTCTCAGAGGGCAGGATGCTGCGGATCTCCCGCACGGCGGTAAGCCCGCCGCTGCCGGAGTCGAACACCCCGATGGGACGCAGATCCATGGAAACGCTCCTTATCGCAGTATTTTCACTTAACTTATATATTGTACTATGAACCAACGCCCGACACAAGCTAAATTTTGGCGGCCCTGCCCGTTTTTTCTATGGCTTTCCGCCATACGCCGTGTTATAATCAGGGAAACAATGTGCTGACCGCGAAACGGAGGTGGTCTGATGGAGCTGAAAATGACGGAAAAGCAGTTCCGGCGTCTGCTGGATCTGGTGTATATCGGCAACTGGGTGCTGAACTCCACCCGCGGCGACGACCGCATCAAGGAGTACGACCAGGTGGAGAGCCTTGTGTTCGCCCACTGCCTCGACCACGGCATGGCCCCGCTGACGGAGCTGTATCAGGGGGAGCTGATCCCCTCCCGCGCCTTTGCCGACGGCGGGATCCACGAGGCCATCATGGCCTATGAGGACACCACGTTCTTCGAGATACTGGCCCAGGAGCTGGCCCTGCGAGACATGGACGATCCTCCCATCACGCCGGAGAATTACGACGAGGTCATGGCCCGGATGGAGACGTATCTGGGAGAATTCGAGCAGCACGGCACCGACAACATCACCGTGGATATGGACGAATGAACGCGGCGCCGCCGCGGCAGGAGGTATTTCAATGAAACGCATCGCATCCATTCAGGATATCTCCTGTCTCGGCCGCTGCTCGCTGACCGTGGCGCTGCCGGTGATCTCCGCGCTGGGCGTGGAGTGCGCCATCGTGCCCACGGCGGTGCTCAGCGCCCACACCGCTTTCCCCGGCTTCGTCAGCCGGGATCTCTCCGACCAGCTGGCGGCCATCGCCGCCCACTGGCGCGCCCAACACGTCCATTTCGACGCGCTGTACACCGGCTATATCGCTTCTGCCGCCCAGGTGCGGCAGGTGCTGGACTTCTTCGACACCGTGAAAAGCCCCGATACCCTGATCTTCGTGGACCCCGCCATGGCGGATCACGGAAAGCTGTATACCGGCTTCGGCCCGGATTTCCCGGCGGCTATGGCTCAGGTGGTGGCCCGGGCCGACGTGGCCATGCCCAACCTGACGGAGGCGTGTCTCCTCACCGGTACGCCCTACCGGGAGGAGATGGACGAGCCCTTCGTCCGGGAGCTGCTGCGCAAGGTGGCGGCGCTGGGGGCGAAGCGGGTGGTGCTCACCGGCGCGTCCTTTGCGCCGGACAAGCTGGGCGCCATGGGCTACGACAGCACGTCCGGCACCTATTTCACCTGCCTTGACCGGCGGCAGCAGGGCGCCTACCACGGCACCGGCGATCTCTTTGCCGCCACGGTGGTGGGCGGCATGATGCGGGGCCTGCCGCTGGAGGAGGCCGTCTCGCTGGCAGTGCGCTTCACGCTGGCCTGCATTGAGGCCACGGAACGGGACCCCGCCGCCGACTGGTACGGCGTGGAGTTCGAGAAGGCGCTTCCCCTGCTGTGCGACGCCGCCCGCGCCCTGCCGGAGAACTGAACAGAACGACAAGGGAGCACCCGCGCCGTCGGCGCGGGTGCTCCCTTTATCCTTTATTTCGTTTCGCCGTCCTGCGGCTCGTCCTGTGCGGAGGGCTTCTCCTCTGCGGAGGGCTTCTCCTCCGGTTCGTCCGCCGGTTTATCCTCCGGCTGGTCGAAGTCCGGCATGGGCACCGGCTCGGACACGATATTGATGTGCTTCGCGGGGGCCTCGATGGTCTCCGGCACGCTGGGACGGAACAGCTTCTGCTCCGATTCCCGGGTGGCGCCGTAATTGTCCACCGTCTCGGGGTCGCGGCCCTCGATGATGGCCATCATCTCCTGACCGGTGATGGTCTCCTTCTTCAGCAGGTACGCGGCGATCTTGTCCAGCAGCTCCCGGTTGTCCCGCAGGATCTGCTTGGCCTCCTCGTGGCACTGGCGGATGATCTTGATGGTCTCACGGTCTGCCGCAGCATACGTCTCCTGCGCGCAGGTCATGGAGTAGCCGCCGTCCAGATACTGGCTCTGGATGGTGCCCAGCGCCATCATGTCGAACTCGTCGCACATGCCGAACCGGGCCACCAGGTTCCGGGCCAGCTCCGTGGCACGCTCGATGTCGTTGGCCGCGCCGGAGGTCATGGTGTCGCACACGATCTCCTCGCTGGAGCGGCCTGCCAGCAGCGTGCGGATCTCCGCCAGAATGTCCTCCCGGGACATGAGGAACTTCTCCTCCTCCGGCAGGTGCAGCGTGTAGCCCAGCGCGCCCTGGGTGTGGGGCACGATGGTGATCTTGCTCACCGGCTGGGCGTTCTTCTGCTTGGCTGCCACCAGCGCGTGGCCCACCTCGTGGTAGGCGATGATGCGCTTTTCCTCCTCGGTGATGACGGTGCCCTTCTTCTCCGAGCCGGCGATGACCAGCTCAAAGGACACCAGCAGATCGTTCTGATTCACGGCCTTGCGGCCCTTGCGGACGGCCCGCAGCGCCGCCTCGTTCACCAGGTTGGCAAGATCGGCGCCCACGCAGCCGGCGGTGGCCTGGGCGATCTTGTTCAGATCCACGTCCTCCGCCAGGCGGATGTTGCGGGTGTGTACCTGCAGCGTGGCCAGACGGCCCGCCAGATTGGGACGGTCCACGGTGATGCGCCGGTCGAAGCGGCCGGGACGCAGCAGCGCCTTGTCCAGCACCTCCGGACGGTTGGTGGCACCCAGCACGATCACGCCCTTGCTGGGATCGAAGCCGTCCAGCTCCGCCAGCAGCTGGTTCAGGGTCTGCTCGCGCTCGTCGTTGCCGCCGCCGAACTTGCCGCCGTCGCGGGACTTACCGATGGTGTCGATCTCGTCGATGAAAATAATGCACGGGGCCACCTTGGCGGCCTCCTTGAACAGGTCGCGGACACGGCTGGCGCCCACGCCCACGAACATCTCCACAAAGTCGGAGCCGGAGATGGAGAAGAACGGCACGCCGGCCTCGCCGGCCACGGCCTTGGCCAGCAGGGTCTTGCCGCTGTCTCTTATACACATCTCC
>URVR01000012.1 GCA_900551355.1 uncultured Eubacteriales bacterium
ATCGTCAACGGTTGCTATAATTAACGAAACCAATTTCGTTTCCTTTCCGAAAACCAGGCAAAGCGGCGGCACACAGCCGCACCCGGCGGGCCAAAACGGCGGCGCTGTCTGTTTTCACGGAAGATACGCCGAGAGGAGGACGCGGTATGGAGCGCAAATCCATTACCATCAGCGATATCGCCAAACGCACGGGGGTCTCAAAGACCACTGTCTCCCGCTATCTGAACGGGAAATACGAATTTATGTCGCAGCAGACCCGCGACCGCATCTCCAAGGAGATTTCCGACACCGGGTTCCGGCCCAACCGCCTGGCCAACAGCCTGAAAACGGATTGCAGCGACCTGATCGGCGTGGTCATGTCGGACATCATGTCCAGCCAGACGCCCCACCTTCTGGGCAGCATCTGCGATACCTGCACCAAGCACGGGAAGAAGGTGGTGGTGGTCAACAGCGAGAACGACCCCGAGAAGGAGCGGCTGATGACCCTGGATCTGCTGGATCAGCGGGTGGAGGGCCTTCTGGTCATCAGCGGCTACAACAGCGACTTTTACCAGAATCTGGACCAGGAGCGGCTCCCCGTGGTGCTGGCGGACCGCGTTTCCGAGCATGTGGATATGGACTCCGTGGTGGTCAACCACGCGGAGAGCACCCGCCATGTGGTGAATTACCTGCTGAAGCAGGGCTATCAGCGCATCGTGATCCTGCAGCGGCCCCACATCAACCCGTACAACACGCCGGCCATCCGCGTGGCGGCCGCCAGCGCCGCCTGCCGGGACTTCTTCGGGGACGACAGCCACTGTGTGCAGGTGCAGCTGTCCTCCGACTGCAAGCAGCGCCGCGTGGGCTTCGAGGAGGTGTCCCGGGTCATGGAGCAGTACTACGCGGAGAGCCGGGAGATCCCCACCGCCATTTTCGTGTCGGAGATCTCCATTATGCTCCACGCGGTGTGCAGCTTTTACCGCGCCGGCATGAAGCGCTCGCCGCAGTTCACCATCGCGGGCTACAGCGATGAGAACATCAGCGACATGTTCGTGCCGCCCATCTGCACCATTGAGCAGCCGCTGGAGCGGATGGGCCAGCTGGCCGTGGAGCGGCTGCTGTACCGGATCAGGATCCGCAAGACCAGCGACGAGGTCCCCATCGGCGAATCCAGCCGTCTGAGCTGCCGGATCCGTCTGAACGAGATGGAAAAATAGGCACCTGCATGCCGGAAAAGAGGCTATTTTCATGCAGTTTCATTACAGTACAGACACGAAAGACCTGCGCTCCGCCATGTATTACGGCGTTCTGATGCGCAACGCGGCCTTCGGGCGGATCATGCTGGTGCTGCTGCCGCTGGCGCTGCTCTACTTCTTCGGCGTGACCTGCGGGCTGTGGCCCGACATCCCCGCCATCTCCTATGTGGTGCTGGCCTGCGGCATCTGGGTCCTGATCCTGCTGGGAAACGCGGAGCGGGCCATCATGAAGCACAGCCGCAGCGCTGACTCCCTGCTGGGCGTGGGGATCGACGTGAAAATACAGGACAACTGGCTGTTCGTGGACATTGCCGACCGGGATTTCCACTTCAAGGGAAAGCTCTCCGAGCTGGCCGGCGCGGTGGAGCTGAAGCGGGTGGTGCTGCTCTATGTCAACGCGCAGCAGACGTTTATCATCCCCAAGCGCGCACTGCCGGACGAGGCGTATTTCATGCGCTGTCTGGGGCACATACCCGCCGACCGCTTCATCCGGGAAAGCGATGGCAGCGGAACGCGGCGCTTCGCCTTCTGGCGGCGGAAGAAATAAGTCGCAGAAGCAAACCACATAAAGCAGCAGGGGAGGCAGACTTGCCGCCCCTGCTTTTTCGTCCCCGGCGTCAGGCAGCGCGCGCCGTTGCGGCAGGCCGCTTCAGGCCGCGCAACCGCCACAAATTCACGCCCCTCTTTCTATCGGCATTTATGGATACTGCACAAAATCCGCTTGTTATTTTTATCGCTTATTGCGGCTGAAAAGTATTTGACACACGTTGTGTTCGATGTTACACTACAGTCAGCAGCTATATTAACCGGTTTCGTTAACCGGTATTTGCTTCGGCAGTCGTCAGAACAGATACCGACAGGCCGAAGGGTCCCCCCGACAGATGAACCAACCGATAAGCAGAAAGAGGCAACAAAATGTTTGATGTGATCAAAACCTACGAGAAAGTCCCCGATGAGATCGTGGAGCGCTACGCCGTGCTGGAGGAGAGCGCGTCCATTAACGAGTCCATGCCCAACAAGGACGGCGCGCTGTGCTCCCGCATCCGCGCGATCTGGCCCGGGCTGCGCATGTGCGGCACGGCGCTGACCGTCCAGTGCGGCATCGGCGACAACGTGATGCTCCATAAGGCCATCTCCATGGCAGGCCCCGGCGACGTGGTCATGGTGACCAACGGCGACTTCGACGAGGCGGGCGGCCTGTTCGGCGGCATGATGGCGGCTTCCCTGAAGTCCAAAGGCGCAGCCGGTCTGGTGATGGAGGGTGCGGTCCGCGACACCATGCTCATCAAGGAGCTGGAGTTCCCCGTATTCGCCCGGAACGTGTGCATCAAGGCCACCACGAAGCTTTGCCCCGGCAAGATCAACCACCCCATCGTCATCGGCGGCGTGTACGTCAAGCCCGGTGACCTGGTGTTCGGCGACAACGACAGCGTGGTCGTGGTGCCCCGGGAGATCGCCCTGCAGGTGCTGGAGGTCGCGGAGCAGCGCGAGCACAACGAGGAGGGTCTGCTGCAGCGCATCCTCAACGGCGAGACCACTACCTTTGAGATGTTCCGCGCCAACTACGAAAAGCTCAACCTCAGCGAGGAACCCGATCAGCACTGATCGCAAGCCACAAATCAGGAGGAAAAGCAATGAAAATCACGAAAGTTACTCCCTATCCCTTTTTTGCCGGTCCCAAGAACCTGATGCTCTGCCGCGTGGACACCGATGAGGGCGTGTACGGCTGGGGCGAGGCCTATGTGGTGCAGGGCAAGGAAAAGGCGGTGCAGCTGTACATCGAGGCCATGGAGGCCTATATGATCGGCCGCAGCCCCTTTGAGATCAAGCACTCCGGCACGGCTATGTTCGACGACTTCTCCATCCGCCGCAGCAGCTGCGACTTCTACGCCGCCTGGAGCGCCATCGAGATCGCCATGTGGGACATCGCCGGTAAGGTCTGCGGCCAGCCGGTGTACAACCTGCTGGGCGGCCCCTGCCGCGAGAAGATCCGCCTGTACGCCAACGGCTGGTGGGGCGGCGCCAAGAGCATCGACGAGACGGTGGAGCGGGCGTTGGCCGTGAAGGCCAAGGGCTTCACCGCCATGAAGTGGGATCCCTTCCAGGGCTACTGGCGCAACTACATCACCCCCGCGCAGGAGGACTACGCCGTGGATTGCGTGAAGGCCGTGCGCGAGGCCGTGGGTCCCGACGTGGACCTGCTGGTGGAGGTCCACCGCCGTCTGTCTCCCTACCACGCCATCCACTTCTCCGAGCGGATCCAGGAATTCAACCCCTTCTGGATCGAGGAGCCGTGCCTGGCAGACAACATCGACCTGATCGCCCAGGCACACGCCGGCATCAAGGCCCCTGTCGTCACCGGCGAGACGCTGTACAACAAGGAAGCGTTCATCCCCGTGTTTGAAAAGCACGCGGCCGAGATCATCAACCCCGACATCTGCGTCAGCGGTATCAAGGTAATGAGTGAGATCTCCGCCATGGCGGAGCCTTACAGCGTGCTGATGAGCCCCCACAACTTCAACAGCAACGCCGTGGGTCTGGCGGCGATGATCCATCTCTCCGCCTCCATCCCCAACTTCCTCATCGGCGAGATGTTCCTGACGGTGGACGAGGCCTCCCGCGAGATCATGGTCGAGCCCTTCGAGATCAAGAACGGCTATGTGGCGCTGCCCACCAAGCCGGGTCTGGGCATCGACATCGACATGGACAAGCTGGCCCAGCGCCCCTACAAGTTCTTTGAGCGCAAATTCCCCTTCAAGGGCGCCTGCGACTACCGCGACGAGTTCCCCAAGGAGGGTATGTAAGCCCTCTGTCCCCCTGTTCCCCCTGTGCGCGGGGCGCACTGTTGAGATAAAATGTTAGGATCGAAAAAAGGAGAATATGATGATGAAGAAAATCACTTCCCTACTTCTTGCTCTTTTGATGGTCATGTCCATGGCTGCCTGCGGCAGTCAGGACGCCGGCAAAGAGCCCGCCAATGACAATGGCGACGGCACCACCACGTTCAACAATGTAAAGATCTCTGCCGGTTCCGGTACCTCCGGCGGCGGCCAGTATGTGTATGTTGGCGGTATCTCCAGCATTATCAACACCCATCTGGACGGCGTTGAGGTCATCCTGGAGGCCACCAAGGGCTCCGGCGAGAACCTGAGCCTGCTGCAGAACGGCGATCTGGAGATCGCGTCCATCGAGTCCTCCATCGCCTACAACGCCATGATGGGCGTCGACCTGGGCGAAGGCGAGAGCGCGTTCCCCGAGATCCGCTGCCTGTTCGCGTCCCTGCCCACCTATTTCATCATGACCACGCTGGACGGCAACCTCACCAACTGTGAGCAGTTCGCCGGCAAGAACGTCGCCTTCGGCCCCTATACCGGCTCCACCGATATTTCCAGCCGCGCGGTGTTCTCCTGCCTGGGCATCCTCGATGACATCAAGATCACCAACTCCGGCTGGGGCGACTGCTTCACCGCCATGGGCGACGGTCTGGTCGACGCCGTGACCGGCGGCTCCATCCACCCCGCCAGCGCTCTGACCGAGCTGGAGGCCACCAAGTCCGTCAAGTGGGTGCGCTTCACCGACGAGCAGATGGACAAGCTGACCACCACCTATCCCTACTACAAGCACGTGACCCTGTCCGCTGACACCTACAACTCCCTGACCGAGGACTACGATACCATCGGTGCGTGGCAGGCCATGTACGCCAGCGCTGAGATGGACGACGAGCTGGCCTACATGATCACCAAGACGGTGTTCGAGAACATCGCCGAGCTGCAGGCCACCCATTCCGGCGGCTACACCACCACGCTGGAGAACATCGGCGAGCAGCCCGTTCCCCTGCACAACGGCGCCTATCGCTACTATCAGGAAATGGGCATCGATGTCCCCGCTGAGCTGATCCCCCCCGAGGCTAAGTAATCAGACTTACCGAATAGCGGGAAGCAGATGCTTCCCGCTATTCGCAAAAAATCGCCTGTTTACGATCCGTTAAGAGACGGGTCAACGGTAATTCAGTGAGAACGAGAAGGTGAACTATGAATCAAACCAATACCCCTCACGCCGATCCCGTTGAGGATCAGGTCGTGACCGGCGTGGACGGCGAGGAGCTGTCCGAGCTTATCAGCCAATACGAGGAATCCGCCAAAAACACCAGCAACGACAAGGACGAGGACGGCGGCAAGCTGCGCACGTTCCAGAACAAGATCTTCAAGGGCGTTCTGCGATACACCGCCATCGCCCTGGCCCTTTACCATATCTACGCACTGATTTTCCAGCTGCCCATCCCGCTGGTACTGTACTCCATCCACTGGGGCATGGGTCTGACCTACGCATTCGTCTACTATCCCAGCTATAAGGGCAATAAAAAGGCCCTCCGCAAGACCTTCGGCGTCATCGACGCCATTCTGGCCATCGCCACCATCGCCGTGGTGCTCTATATCCTGCGCGACCCCAACGCCTTGATGTACCGTGTGTCCAAGGCCAACGCCAACACGCTGGACCTGGTCTTCGGCACCATCGCCATGATCCTCTCCCTGGAGGCGGCGCGCCGCACCATCGGTCTGGGTCTGCCCATCATTGCGCTGGTCTTCTTTGCCTACGCCATGTGGGGCAACTATCTGCCCGGCATGATCGCCAGCAAGGGCTACTCCTTCCGCCGCGTCATCAGCTTTATCTTCAGCGTGGAAGGTATCTACGGCTCTCCCACCGCGTCCTCTGCCCAGTATGTGTTCCTGCTGATCATATTCGGCGCCTTCCTGGGGTACAGCGGCACAGGTGAGTTCTTCATGAAGCTGGCCATGAAGCTGGCGGGCCACGCCCGCGGCGGCCCCGCCAAGGTGGCGGTCATCTCCAGCGGCCTGTTCGGCAGTATCTCCGGCAGCGCTGTGGCCAACGTCATGGGCACCGGCGTCTTCACCATCCCTCTGATGAAGAAGACCGGCTACAAGCCCCACTTCGCCGGCGCGGTGGAAGCCGTGGCCTCCACCGGCGGCCAGATCATGCCCCCCGTCATGGGCTCCGGCGCGTTCATCATGGCCGAGCTGATCGGCTACAAGTACAGCCAGATCGCCCTGGGCGCTCTGCTCCCCGCCATTCTGTACTACCTGAGCATCCTGCTGATGGTGGACTTCGAGGCGGCCAAGAGCGGCCTGCTGGGCGTGGATACCAGCCATATGGACGCCGCGAAAAAGATCCTGAAGCAGGGCTGGAACCTGCTGGTCCCGCTGATCATCCTCATCGTGTGCCTGGCGTTCTTCCAGTTCACGGTGGCGCGCTCCGCAACGCTGGCCATCCTGGCCACCATCATCGCCTGCGCCCTGAAGAAGGAGACGCGGATGAGCTTCAAGACCATTCTGGACGGCTTTGAAACCGGCGTGCTCCGCTCCGTCTCGGTGATCTGCGCCGTCGCTTCCGCCGGCGTGGCCATCGGCTGCATCATGCTGACCGGCGTGGGCGCCAAGTTCGCCTTCGCAGTGCTGACGCTGGCCCACAACAACCTGTTCCTGACCCTTCTGATGAGCGGCCTGGCCGCTACGATCCTGGGCATGGGCCTGCCCACGGTGGCGGCGTACATCATCAGCGCCTCCCTGCTGGCCTCCAGCCTGGTGCAGCTGGGCATCCCCATCTTTGCCGCGCACATGTTCCTGCTGTACTACTCCATCCTCTCTCAGATCACGCCGCCTGTGGCCCTGGCTGCCTACGCGGCGGGCAACATCGCCGATGCCAACCCCAATAAGGTGGGCTTTACGGCCATGCGGCTGGGCGTCATCGCCTTTATCATCCCGTTCTTCTTCGTATACGGCCCGGCGCTGCTGATGATCGGCACGCCGCTGGAGATCATCGAGGCCAGCATCACCTCCCTCATCGGCTGCTTCTTCCTGGCCGTGGGCCTGGAGGGCTGGCTGGTGGAGAAGATCAACATTCCCTGCCGTATCCTGGCGCTGGGCGCAGCGTTCTGCTGCATCGCCGCCGGTCTGGTCACCGACCTGATCGGCCTGGGTCTGATCGTGGCCTTCCTGCTGCTGCACAAGGGCACCAGACACAAGCTCCTGCGCAAAAAGAGCGCCTGATAAGATCCCTTTCAGCCTTTTTGATCGTTCTTCCCCCATCGTGCGTCTTGCGCAGCAATGCGCAAGACGCACACCTCCTCAATATTCACACGGTATTCACCATCCCACTTTAAGAAAGGAAGCTATTGATTATGGTCATCGCATTTATCGGTCTGGGCGAAGTCGGCTCCACCTATTCCAGCGGTCTGGCGCGCAACGGCGCCACCGTCAAGGGCTACGATATCAAGTTCGACACCGAGGGCAAGGAAAACTTTGTCAACTATCAGAAGTGCCTGGATGCCGGCGTGCAGCTGGTGGACTCCCCCAAGGAGCTGATCGAGGGCTCTGACATCATCATCGCCGTCACCTCCTGCTCCCAGGCCATGGAGACCGCCGCCATGTACAAGCCGTTCCTGAAGAAGGAGCAGCGCTACTGCGAGTGGAACTCCACCGTGCCCGATCTGGTCCGCAAGGTCGAAGCCTTCCTGGGCGACAACTGCACCTTCGTGGACTGCTGCACCCTGTGCTCCCCCAGCATGTTCGGCGTGGCGACACCCTGCTGCAGCTGCGGCCCTGCCGGCGAGCAGACCGCCAACGAGCTGAACGCCTACGGCATGAAGATCCGCTACATGGGCGACTCCATCGGGCAGGCCTCCGCGTTCAAGGTCATCCGCAGCATCTTCACCAAGTCCCTGGAGGCTACGCTGGTGGAGAGCCTGGCCTGCGCAAGATACTACGGCGTGGAGGAGGACATCTTCAAGTCCATCGTGGAGTTCCTGACCGATGAGCCGACGGACGAGACGCTGGCGATGATGGTCCGCACCAATATGATCCACTCCAAGCGCCGCGGCGACGAGATCTGCGAGATCGCCGAGATGGAGAAGGAGGCCGGTCTGGAGAACACCATGGCCGAGGCCGCCACCAAGAAGCTGTACTGGCTGGCCGATCTGGGCCTGAAGGAGAAGTTCGGCGGCAAGAAGGCCGAGACCCTCAACGACGCGCTGGACGCCGTTCTGGCCGCCCAGGGCAAGAAGTAAATCAGCTCGGATCCAGGAGGAAAGAATATGTCCGGACCTGTCGGTTTTAGAATCTTTACAAAGGTGAAGCGGGCCGAGCCCGCTCTGGTGGAGGCGTTCCGCGACCTGCCGGTGTGCAACATCGACGACAGCATGAACAAGATCGCCGGCGCTCATTCCGCCATCAAGCCCCTGAACAGCGTGAAGCTGCTGGGCACCGCCATCACCGTGAAGGCGCCCATCGGCGACAACCTTATGTTCCATCAGGCCATCAGCATGGCGCAGGCCGGCGATGTGATCGTGGTGGACGGCGGCGGCTGCACCGAGCGCGCCATCTGCGGCGAGAACATGATGCAGATCGCGCGGCAGAAGGGCGTCCGCGGCTTCCTGGTGGACGGCTCCATCCGCGACTCCGCCGCGCTGGCTGCATTTGACGATTTCACCATCTTCGCCAGAGGCGTGATGGCCAACGCATCCTTCAAGGGCTTAGGCCCCGGCGAGATCAACGTGCCTGTGTGCATCGGCGGCATGGTGGTGTACCCCGGCGACATCATCGTCGGCGATGAGGACGGCGTTGTAGCCATCCGGCCGCAGCACGCCCAGGAGATCGCAGAGGCGGCCCGCCGGCTGAAGGAGCAGGAGGAGGCCAACCTGCAGCTGATCCTGCAGGGGAAGTCCGACCGCTCCTGGGTCATGAAGGCCCTGACCGAGAAGGGCTGCACGTTCATCGATAAGGCTTGGGATGAGGAGTGACCGTCCGAAAGGAGTTTTGACATGATAAAGCACATCGTTTTCTGGCGCATGAAAAAAGAGGCCAACGGCAACGACATGTACGAGAACATCCGCATCGCCGCGGAGAAGCTGGACGCCGTTGCCAAGCAGTTCCCCGCGCTTAAGAGCCTGACACATCATACCTGCATCTTCAGCGGCGCCCATTACTGGGACTACGTGGAGGAGATGGAGTTTGACGATCTGGACAGCCTGAAGGCGTGGGCGCAGTTCCCGCCCCACAAGGAGCTGCACGATTTCGTGGACAGCATCCGCGAGGAGCGGGCCGCTGTGGACTACGAGTTCTGAGAAAGCCATCTGCAAGAAACTTTTTCATATCCGCGTTCCCCCGATACCCCGCAAGAGAAATGCACAAGAGGGATCCCTCCTCTTGTGCATTTCTCCATTTCACCCGACAAAAGGCAGGTCTGCTATGACGATCCGGAAAAACAGCAAAACCACCGCCGTGCTCCTGATGGTGACCGCCTCGTTCTGCTTCGCGGCCATGAGCCTCTGCTCGCGGCTGGTGGTGGGCGTGGAGAGCGTTGAAAAGGCGTTTTTCAGGAACCTTTTCTCCCTCATCATCTCCTCGGTCTTTCTGATCAGGGATCGGACGCCCATCCGCCTTACAAGGGGCTCTGTGCCGCTGATGGCGCTGCGCGCCGTGGGCGGGACGCTGGGCGTGGTGTTCAATTTCTACGCCATCGACCACACCCTGTTTTCCAATGCCAACATGCTCAACAAGGTCTCGCCCTTCGCCGCCATCTTCTTTTCCGCCATCCTGTACAAGGAGCGGGTCAAGCTGCCCCAGATCGCCTGTCTGCTGCTGGCCTTCGGCGGAACGCTCTTTATTCTGAAGCCCGGCGGTGATATGATCAATACGGCCGGACTGATCGGGCTGGCCGGCGGCATCTGCGCCGGACTGTCCCAGTCCGCGCTGCGGGGACTGAAGCTGCGCGGGAACCACTCCATGGTCATCGTGTTTCTGTTCTCGCTCTGCTCCGCGGTGATGATCCTCCCGCTGTCCCTGCTGCACTACACACCGCTGCAGCCCCGGCAGCTGCTTCTGCTGTTCATGACGGCGGCCTTTGCCGCGGGCGGACAGTTTTCCATCACCTGCGCCTACTCCATCGCACCGGCCCGGGAGATCTCCATCTACGACTACTCGCAGATGTTCTTTGCCGGCGCCTTCGGATACCTGTTCTTCCGCCAGATCCCCGACCTGTGGAGCCTGGTGGGGTATGCGGTGATCTTTGCCGCCGCATACTGTATGTTCCGGTATTCAAAGCATCATACCGACTGACACGTCTTTCAGAAAGGAGAAAACCATGGAGCTTGCTTACGGAGCGGCCAGTCTGCACATTCCGTTTCCCGATGAGCGCATCGACTGCGTGGTGACCTCAAAAGCCGCCGACATCCGGCCCGAGGCCGATGTGGCCCGGCTGGTCGACGCCGCCATGGCGCATCCCATCGGCTGCCCTCCGCTGGAGGAGCGGATACACGCCAACGAGCGCGTCTGCATCCTGGTCTCCGATGTGACCCGGCTGTGGCAGCGCACGGCGGAATATATGCCGCTGCTGGTGAACCGCCTCAACCGCTGCGGCGTACCGGATGAGAACATCCTCATCATCGTGGCCGTGGGGACCCACCGCGGCCAGACGCCGGAGGAATTTGAGAAGATCGTGGGCGCGGACATCGTCCGGCGCATCCGCGTCATCAATCACGACTGCGACGATGCGGCCCACCTGCGCTGCGTGGGGCAGACGCCCTCCGGAAACGCGGTGTATCTCAACAGCCGCGCGCTGGACTGCGACCGGCTGATCCTGACGGGCGGGACGGTGCTGCATTTCCTGGCGGGCTTCGGCGGCGGCGCCAAGAGCATCATCCCGGGCATCGCGTCCCGCGATACCGTGAACCGCAACCACAATCTGGCGCTGAACGAGGGCTTCGGCGCCGGGATCCACCCGCTGGTGAAAAGCGGCAGCATGGAGGGCAACCCGCTGCGGGAGGACATAGACGCAGGCGCGGCGCTGATCCCCATCGACTTCATGGTCAACGTCGTGGCCAACGAGCGGGGGGAGATCGTCCGCGTCTTTGCCGGCGATGTGTTTCAGGCGCACCGGCAGGCGGCGGCCTATATCCGCCGGATGTACACGGTGTCGGTCCGGCAGAGAGCATCGCTGCTGTTCGTCAGCGGCGGCGGCTTCCCCAAGGACATCAACCTCCGGCAGACGGCGAAGTCCCTGCACTGCGCGCTGGCCATGGCGGAGGAGCGCTCCACCATCATCCTGGCGGCGGAGTGCCGGGACGGCTTCGGTGATGAGCAGATACGCCGTCAGATCATGGACTTTTCCGACATGCGGCAGCGGGAGCTGGATCTGCGCCGGCAGTTTACCATCGGCGCCTTCGTGGGCTTCTATTTCGCCCAGGCGGCGGAAAAGCACCATGTGATCCTCATCTCCTCCATGCCGGAGGCGTGGTTCCGGCAGACAAAGATCCATGTGGCCGCCACGGCGGAGGAGGCGCTGGCGTCGGCCCGCCGGCTCAACGGCGGCAGTCTGGACGGACTGTACACCGCGCTGCTGCCCGGCGGCGGCAGCGTGCTCCCCGTGCTGCCCTGACACCGCGCAAAGCACAGGCCCCCGGCCATCGGCCGGGGGCCTTTTGTATGCAGGTGTTTACTGCCCGTCGCCGGCAGGAGGCGGCGGGACTGTCCCGTCCAGGAGCCTTTCCGCCACCTGGATGGTACCTCCGTCCTGCGGCAGCTCCCGCACCACCCGGAAGCCCTGCGCCTGCAGGGCGGCCAGCGCCTCCGAGGCGATCCGGCTGCCGGTGCCCGCGCGAGGGTGACCTCCGCGCCGCAGCGGGCGTAGTACTGCGTGTCCGCCTTACAGAAGGCGTAGACCATGGGGGTGTCCGCCAGTCCCAGCCGCCGCACGTCATACGCGGCGGACAGCTTTCCGATCTCGATCCTGTCCATACCGAAAACCTCCGGAAATGTCGCACAGCGGCTTATTCTCTGGCACTATCCTATCACAGCCTCCCGCGAAACACAAGCGCACGGCCGGCGGCCGGGCGCTTGTCGTCTGTGGGAGCCGCGTTCAGCCGTTGGACGCGGCCTCCGGCTTCCCGTATGCTTCCTCCATTTCCCGCGTGTGCGCACGGAACAGCTCCAGCGCCCGCGCCCGGATGCAGGGGAGCGAGCTTTGATCCGTGTCCGCAAACGCGCGCCGGAGCCGCGCGGAGGCCACCGCGTGGCTGTCGCCGGTCTTGCTTTCGTCCGCCTCCGACAGGAACTTTTGCAGCAGCCCCGGATCGCCGGTGTAGTGCAGCTCCACCAGCTTCGCCCGGTATTCCAGCTCCGCGGGGGTGATCCCGGGGAACCGCTTCATATCCACCGTGTGCTGCGCTTCGTGCTTCAGCAGGGAGACGAGGAACCGCTCGCTTGTAAAATCATACGCCTGCTCGATGCAGTTGATGGTGCCGTCGGGCGAGGCCCAGCCGCCCGTGCCGTACCGGCCGAAGGTCAGATAGTCCATCCAGCTGCGGAATATGAAGCCCCTGAGGATGTTGACGGTGTATGCCGCCGTTCCGTCCGGCAGCTCCACCTGATAGGCGGTGGGGACCGTATCCCGCCAGATATAGGGGCCGTAGTAGCCCTGGGTCTTCCCGAAAAGCGCGTGACAGCCCGCCGCTTCAAACTCCGTCTGCAGCCGCTCCGTCAGAAGCGCCTCCGGCGCATCCGGCATGTGCAGGAGCGCCCGCAGCCCTGTCAGCAGTCTGTCTGCGGCCTCCACCTCCGGCAGGCCGCAGTAAAAGGTGTCGCGGTAATAGATCTGGTACAGGCGCAGGGGCAGAAAACAAGCCTCCGGTCAGTGACCGGAGGCTTGCTGCTGTGCGGTTTGTGCTTCGCCGGAGCGGAGGTGTTACATCTCCTTGATGGCAGCCTGAGCGGCGGCCAGACGGGCGATGGGCACACGGAAGGGGGAGCAGGACACATAGTCCAGGCCCACCTTGTGGCAGAACTCCACGGAGGAGGGATCGCCGCCATGCTCGCCGCAGATGCCCAGATGCAGCTCCGGACGGGTCTCGCGACCCAGCTTGGCAGCCATCTTCACCAGCTTGCCGACGCCCACCTGATCCAGCTTGGCAAACGGATCGCTCTCGTAGATCTTCTTGTCGTAGTAGGCGCCCAGGAACTTGCCGGCGTCGTCGCGGCTGAAGCCGAAGGTCATCTGGGTCAGGTCGTTGGTGCCGAAGGAGAAGAACTCGGCCTCCTTGGCGATCTCGTCGGCGGTCAGCGCCGCGCGGGGGATCTCGATCATGGTGCCCACCAGGTACTTCATCTTCATGCCGGCAGCGGCCAGCTCCTCGTCAGCGGTCTTGACCACCACGTCCTTGACGTACTTCAGCTCCTTGACCTCGCCCACCAGCGGGATCATGATCTCGGGAACCATGTTCCAGTCGGGGTGCTTCTTCTGCACGTTGATGGCGGCGCGGATGACGGCACGGGTCTGCATGACGGCGATCTCCGGGAAGGTGACAGCCAGACGGCAGCCGCGGTGGCCCATCATGGGGTTGAACTCGTGCAGGGAGGAGATGATGGCCTTGATGTCGGCAACGGACTTGCCCATATCCTTGGCCAGCAGCTCGATATCGTGCTCCTCGGTGGGAACGAACTCGTGCAGAGGGGGATCCAGGAAGCGGATGGTGACGGGGCAGCCCTCCATGGCCTCGTAGATGCCCTCGAAGTCGCCCTGCTGCATGGGCAGCAGCTTGGCCAGGGCCTTCTCGCGCTGCTCCACGGTGTCGGAGCAGATCATCTCGCGGATGGCGGCGATACGGTCGCCCTCGAAGAACATATGCTCGGTACGGCACAGGCCGATGCCCTGGGCTCCCAGCTCACGGGCCTTGGCGGCGTCGTGGGGGGTATCGGCGTTGGTGCGGACCTGCAGGCGGCGGAACTTGTCGGCCCAGGCCATGATGCGGCCGAAGTCGCCGCCCACGCTGGCGTCCACGGTGGGCATAGCGCCGTCGTAGATGTTGCCGGTGGAGCCGTCCAGGCTCAGCCAGTCGCCCTCGTGATAGGTCTTGCCGGCCAGGGTGAACTGCTTGTTGGCCTCGTCCATGTTGATGGCGCCGCAGCCGGAGACACAGCACTTGCCCATGCCGCGGGCCACAACGGCGGCGTGAGAGGTCATACCGCCGCGGACGGTCAGGATGCCCTGCGCGGCCTTCATGCCCTCGATGTCCTCGGGAGAGGTCTCCAGACGGACCAGGACCACCTTCTCACCGCGGGCGGCCCACTCCTTGGCGTCCTCAGCGGTGAACACGATCTTGCCGCAGGCGGCGCCGGGGGAGGCGGGCAGAGCCTTGCCCACCGGCTCGGTGGACTTCAGGGCCTTGGGATCGAACTGGGGATGCAGCAGGGTGTCCAGGTTGCGGGGATCGATCATGGCGACGGCCTGCTGCTCGGAGATCATGCCCTCGTCCACCAGGTCGCAGGCGATCTTCAGCGCGGCGGGCGCGGTGCGCTTGCCGTTGCGGCACTGCAGCATGTACAGCTTACCGTGCTCCACGGTGAACTCCATGTCCTGCATGTCGCGATAGTGATCCTCCAGGATATTGCAGACCTTGACGAACTCGTCATAGGCCTCGGGGAACTTCTCAGCCATCTCGGCGATGGGCATGGGGGTACGCACGCCGGCCACCACGTCCTCGCCCTGGGCGTTGGTCAGGAACTCGCCCATCAGCTTCTTTGCGCCGGTGGCGGGGTCACGGGTGAACGCAACGCCGGTGCCGCAGTCGTCGCCCATGTTGCCGAAGGCCATGGACTGGACGTTGACGGCAGTACCCCAGGAGTAGGGGATGTCGTTGTCGCGGCGGTACACGTTGGCGCGGGGGTTGTCCCAGGAACGGAACACGGCCTTGATGGCGCCCACCAGCTGCTCCTTGGGATCGGAGGGGAAGTCCTGACCGATCTTGGCCTTGTACTCGGCCTTGAACTGCATGGCCAGCTCCTTCAGGTCGGCAGCGTCCAGCTCCACGTCCTGGGTCACGCCCTTCTTGGCCTTCATGGCGTCGATCAGCTGCTCAAAGTACTTCTTGCCGACCTCCATGACCACGTCGGAATACATCTGGATAAAGCGGCGGTAGCAGTCCCAGGCCCAGCGGGGGTTGTTGGACTTCTTGGCGATGACGTCCACCACATCCTCGTTCAGGCCGAGGTTCAGGATGGTGTCCATCATGCCGGGCATGGAGGCGCGGGCGCCGGAGCGGACGGAGACCAGCAGGGGATTCTCGTGATCGCCGAACTTCTTGCCGGTGATCTTCTCCATCTTCTCGATATACTCCATGATCTCGGCCATGATCTCGTCATTGATCTGACGGCCGTCCTCATAATACTGGGTGCAGGCCTCGGTGGTGATGGTAAAGCCCTGGGGAACGGGCAGGCCGATGTTGGTCATCTCGGCCAGGTTGGCTCCCTTGCCGCCCAGCAGCTCGCGCATCTTCGCATTGCCTTCGGTGAACAGGTAACAATACTTCTTGCTCATGGTAGTCCCTCCATCTATCAATATAGTTGTACCAAACGATGAGAACGTTTCTTATTATAGTCATATTTCCCGCCAAAAGCAAGTCTATTCCCAAATTTTTCTGTTTTTTTGCAATAGGTTTCAGTCCTTGTCGGGAAACGCTGTTACAGGAAACATTTTCCCCCGTATCCGTAGAATAAAACTTGCCTGTCCCGCTTTTTGTGTGGTATACTAATACATTATGAAAGTGGGGTGTCAGGCCCTGCGGAGGAAAGGGGAGCGCCATGGCCCAGCTTCTGCCGGAAAACAGCACACTGGAGCGCACGGTCCGCCGTGCGGCGGAGCAGGGAAGGCTGAGCCACGCCATCGTGCTCTCCGGAGACGGCGACCTGACGGACGCGGCGCGGTTCATCGCCGCCGCCCACGTCTGCGAGGCGGCGGACAGGCCCTGTCTGCGGTGCCGGCACTGCCGGAAGGTGCTGGAGGGCATCCACCCCGACGTCGCGGTGATCCGGGACACGGAGCACCGGGAGCTGACGGTGGACGCGGTTCGCGCCCTGCGGCAGGATGTGTACATCCGGCCCAACGAGGCGGCGCGGAAGGTATACATCATCGCCGACAGCCGCCAGCTCAACGAGCGGGACCAGAACGTGCTGCTGAAGATCGTGGAGGAGGGGCCGTCCTACGCGGCGTTCATCTTCTGCGCCGACAGCCCCGCCGCGCTGCTGGAGACGGTGCGCTCCCGCTGCGTGCTGCTGAAGTGCGACGCCCCGGCGCCGGAGGCCCTGCCGCCGGAGGCGGAGCAGCTGTGCCGGGTCTTTGCAAAGGGCAGGCTGCTGCCGGTGACGGCGTATCTGGTGTCGCTGGAGAACCGGCGGCTGAAGCGGGAGGAGCTGCGGGACGTGCTGCGGGGCGCGTGGTGCGCCGCGGCGGAAGCCCTGCTGCTGCAGATGGGCAAGGAGACGCCGGACCCCGCCTGCGGCGAGACGGCGCAGGCGCTGGCCGACGGGCTGGACCGCCGGCGGCTGTACGGCCTGACGGCGCTGCTGGAGAAGTACAGCGGCGAATGTGAATACAATGTAGGCGCGGGCCATGTTCTTGGCGCCCTCGCCGTGGAATGGGAGGAGCTTCTATGACGACTGTGGTTTCCGTCCGCTTTCGCAGCGGCTGCAAGACCTATTATTTTGACCCAAGGGACCTGACGGTGGAGGCCGGGCAGGACATCATCGTGGAGACGGCGCAGGGCCCGGAATTCGCCCAGTGCAGCGAGGGCAACCACCAGGTGCCCGACGAGCAGGTGGTGCAGCCCCTGCGGGCCGTGGTGCGCATCGCCACCGACAACGACCGGCATACCGCCGCCTACAACCGCAGCCGGGAGAAGGAGGCCTTCGACATCTGCCAGAAGAAGATCGCCCAGCACAAGCTGGAGATGAAGCTGGTGCGGGTGGAGTGCAGCTTCGACGGCTCCAAGATCCTGTTCTTCTTCACCGCCGACGGCCGGGTGGACTTCCGGGAGCTGGTGAAGGATCTGGCCGGCGTGTTCCGCGCCCGCATCGAGCTGCGGCAGATCGGCGTCCGGGACGAGGCCAAGATGCTGGGTGGACTGGGCATCTGCGGCAGGCCCTTCTGCTGCGCCCAGTTCATGGACGAGTTCCTGCCGGTGTCCATCAAGATGGCCAAGACCCAGAACCTGTCCCTGAACCCCACCAAGATCTCCGGCACCTGCGGACGGCTGATGTGCTGCCTGAAATACGAGCAGGACGCCTACGAGGACGCCATCAAGCGCATGCCCAAGAACGATTCCTTCGTGCTGACGCCGGACGGCCCCGGCAACGTCAGCGACGTGAACCTGCTGAAGGAGACGGTGAACGTCCGGCTGGACGACCGGCCCGAGAACGCCCGCTGCTACCACAACTGCGAGGTGTGTGTCCTGCGCAACGGCAAGGGCAGCCGGGACGGCATCACCATCCCCGACCAGCGGCCCGAGCGCTATGTGGAGCCGGTGAAGGAGGACGATATGCCCCCCGTCAGCTTCATCAGCGACTTTACGCCCACCCCCGCCGCCAAGGCCGACGAGGGGGAGAAGCGCCGCCGCAGCCGGGGCGGACGCGGCCGCAGAAAGGCCGAGGGCGCCGCGCCGGAGAAGCG
>URVR01000013.1 GCA_900551355.1 uncultured Eubacteriales bacterium
CGTATATCCAGTCGGCTATGTAGTCGACCTCTGCGGACTGCGGATATTCGCCGCGTTTGAATACGGCAAAATTGTCCGCCTCATCTATCATAGTAAGGGTGTCAGCCGACGGGTCATAGGTCAGCGTCAGGGATTTCTCTCCCCAGCTGTAATATATATCAGCTCCTGCGTCCGTTATGGCATAGCTATACTCCTGCTCGATACCCACAGTTCCGTTTCTGACCAGGACTTCCTCGCTGTTGAAAATAAGCTGCAACTGCTCCGTAAGCCCGTTCGCGAACGCGTAATCCCAGTAATCCTGCCCGTTTACGCTGACGGCGCTCCATGTTCCGTAAATCCAGTCGGCTATGTACCCGCCCTGCTCCTCTGGCGCGGGCGTATCCTGCGTAGCTTCCGTCTGCGCGGCGGTGGTTTCTGCCGGCTCAGGAACCGCTTCCGTCTCGGAGACTTCCTCCGGCTGCTCTGTCGGCGCTGCGCTGGTTGTGACCTCCGCCGTGGAGCTGTCGGTCTGCAAGGAGCTTTCACTCTGGCTGGAAGCACTCCCGGTGCAGCCTGCTGCGAGTACTATATAAGAAATAAGTACTGCGGCTGCCATGTATTTTTTCATATTATCACCCCATTGATATTGTATCACATTTCGCGCTTTTTCGCAATAGCGGAGTGATTTATTTTTTCCGGTGTATTATCCCGAAAATTACGGGAACTATATGCACATACCCCACATTATAAAGAAAGGACACTGCACAATGAAAGACATGTTTTGCTTCCAGTGCCAGCAGACCGCCGGCAACAAGGGCTGCGTCCGCACCGGCGTATGCGGCAAGCAGCCCGAAACCGCCAATTTGCAGGATGACCTGCTCCGTGAGCTGATCCGGCTGGCGGAGGCCGCGGAGCGCCGGGGCCAGCACAGCCGCGAGGCGTCCCGCCTGCTGATGGACGGGCTTTTCACCACGCTGACCAACGTGAACTTCGACAACGCCGCCATCCGCCGCTTCACCGACCGCGTCATTGCGGAGCGTCAACGTCTGGGCGGCGGCGAAACGCCGGTGGTCGATCTTTGGAAGGGCGAGACGGACATCGTCTCCCTGCGTTCCACACTGCTCTTCGGCATGAAGGGCATGGCCGCCTATGCCCACCATGCCCTGAATCTGGGGTATGAGGATGAGGCGGTGACGGACTGGTTCTACAGGGGTCTGTGCGCCGTCAACCAGGAGCACTCCGTGGAGGATTGGCTGGCCCTCATCATGGAATTCGGCCAGGTGAACTTTCAGTGCATGGCTCTGCTGGACCGCGCCAACACCGGCACCTTCGGCGATCCGGTGCCCACCCGTGTGAACACGGACATCAAAAAAGGCCCGTTCATCGTGGTCTCCGGCCACGATCTGGAGGATCTGCACCAGCTTCTGGAGCAGACAAAGGGTAAAGGCATCAACATTTACACCCATTGCGAGATGCTGCCCACCCACGGTTATCCCCGGCTGAAAGCGTATCCCCATCTGGCGGGCAACTTCGGCACGGCGTGGCAGAGCCAGCAGACGGAGTTCGACGCTATCCCCGCGCCGGTGCTGTTCACCACCAACTGCCTGATGCCGCCCCGGCCAAGCTACGCCGACCGGGTATACACCACCTCCGTGGTGGGCTACGACGGTCTGACCCACATCACTGCCGACGAAAACGGCCGCAAGGACTTCTCTCCCCTCATCCGGCAGGCGCTGGAGCTGGGCGGCTACGACCATGACCACAGTATGAGCGGCATCAACGGCGGCCACATGCTGACCACCGGCTTCGGTCATGCGGCGGTGCTGTCCCACGCGGAGGCCATCATCGCCGCCGTCAGAAGCGGCGCCGTGAAGCACATCTTTCTGGTGGGCGGCTGCGACGGCGCGCACCCCGGCCGCAACTACTACACGGAGTTCGTAAAGCAGACGCCCATGGACTCACTGGTGCTGACGCTGGCCTGCGGCAAGTACCGCTTCAACGATCTGGATCTGGGCGAGATCGGCGGCCTGCCCCGCATTCTGGACATGGGCCAGTGCAACGACGCCTACAGCGCCGTCACCGTGGCACTGGCGCTGGCGGAGGCCTTCGGCTGCACCGTCAACGATCTGCCGCTGACGCTGGTACTGTCGTGGTATGAGCAGAAGGCGGTGTGCATCCTGCTGAGCCTGCTGGCGCTGGGCGTGAAGAACATGTACCTCGGCCCCACCCTGCCGGCGTTCCTGTCAGAGTCCGTGGTGAAGATCCTGGTGGAAACCTACGGGCTCCAGCCTATCACCGCGCCGGAGCAGGATATGGACGCCATCCTCCACCGGGGATAAAGAAAAAGAGACGGCTCTCGCCGTCTCTTTTCTTATGCCTGACCGCCCCGCAGGTAACGGTAGTCCATCCGCATAATGTTGCGGATCAGCGGCACGCACAGCACCGCGTCGGCGGCGATCCACGCCATGGGATCGGCGGCGCACAGCGCGTAAAACGCCAGCGGAGGCGCGGAGGCGCTGACCATGCCGCCTGCCACAGCGGCGGGCAGCAGCAGGCACACGGCGATCCGGGCCACCAGCTCCGCCGCACCGGCGCCCAGCACAAAGGACGGCCGTCCAATGCCCTGTACGCAGTTGCGGATGAGGAAAACGCCGCCCAAAAACGGGTACATGGCAAAGTCCACATAGAGGAGCGCATTGCCAAAGCGCACCGTCTCCGCCGTCACCTTATCGGCGCTGAGGAACACATGGAAGTAGAGGTCGTTGACGGTCAGCAGCATACCGAGACCCACGCCGCACAGCACGATACCGCCCATGACGATCATGCTCTGGAGCGTACCCTTTTTGATGCGGTCATACCGTCCCGCTCCCAGATTCTGGGCGGTGAAGCTGGTCATAGCCGTACCCAGCGCATTCATGGGCGTCATCATCAGGTTGGACAGCTTATTGGCCGCACCGAAGCCGTTCTGGGCGGCGCTGGACACCATGCGCCCGTCCAGCATATCGAACTTCACCACCACGCTCTGCATGACGATGATGCCGATGGCCAGCACGGAAAATTGCAGTCCCAGCGGGATGCCCCGGCTCACATGGCGGCGCACGTCGTACTTCGTGATGCGCCAGTCCTCCCGCTTCAGGCGGATCTCCGGATAGCGGGCAAAGGCGTAGCAGAAGCAGGCCACAGTGCTGATGAGCTGGGCGGATACGGTGGCGGCGGCCGCGCCCGCCACGCCCCAGTGGAATTTCAGGATGAACAGCAGATCCAGCCCCACATTCAGCAGGGTGGAAAACAGCAGGAACAGCAGCGGCGTCACGGAATCGCCCATGCTGCGCAGGAAGGAGCAGATGAAGTTATAAAACAGCTGCGCGCCGATGCCCACGAAGATGATAAAGCAGTAGGTATAGGCGGCGCGGTAAACCTCCGCGTCCTTCGGCGTCACGTTGATCCACGCCAGCATGGGGTTCAGCAGGAGCAGTGCCAGCGTCGTCAAAATCACCGTCAGCGCGGCGGACAGGACGATCTGGGTGGCAAGGCTGCGGCGGACGCCGGCGTTGTTCTGGGCGCCCACATGGCAGGAGGTCACCACGCAGAAGCCGGCGCTGACGCCGAAGGCGAATTGCAGGAAGATGAACACCAGCGCGTTCGTATCGTTGACGCCCGCCACCTCCTGCGCCGTCAGCGTCTGACCCACGATGGCGGCATCACTGATGGAATAGACCTGCTGGAGCAGGTAGGACAATATCACCGGCAGTGAAAACACCAGAATGGTTTTCCAGCACGTCCCCTGCGTCAGGTCCAGCGGATGAAAAAGCTGAATATTGGTCTTTTTTGCAGACATAAGGGGCACCTCCCCGTAGTTTTCTTTCCAGAATGCGTATATTATCCCCGAAAACCGAAAATGTCAATGTGCAGAATGCACGATACCGCCGAACCATCCCCCCTACCCGCTTGTGCGAAATTCGCGTTTGTTGTATAATACCCTATATTTGCCCCGCACGGAGGAGGACACACATGGACGGCAGGACTTCCCGGACACGGAAAAACACAGCAGTGCTCGGCATATTGGCTGTCGCGGTGGCGCTGGCCGCCTTCGCCTGCGTGCTGGTGGGCTCGTCCCACATGACTGTGGCGGCATGCTTCGACGCCCTGCTGGGCCGGGCAGATGGCGCGGCGGCGCGGATCATCTGGAACATCCGCATCCCCCGGCTGCTGGCGGCCCTCATTGCCGGGGCGGGGCTGTCCGTGTCGGGTCTCATCATGCAGACCACGCTGGGCAACGCCATGGCCTCCCCGTCTACGCTGGGTGTGTCCAACGCGGCGGTGTTCGGCGCCAATCTGTCCATCATCGCCTTTTCCGGCGGCTTTCTCTCCACCGGCAACAACCTTGCCAACTACGGCGTAGGCGTCAGCCCCTTCGCCACATCGCTGCTGGCGTTCCTGTTCGCCGCCGCGTCCATTCTGCTGATCCTGGGGCTGTGCCGCCTGCGGTCGTTCTCCCCCAATGTGGTGGTGCTGGCCGGCATCGCCATCGGTGCCATGTGGACGGCGGCCACCACCGTCCTGCAGTTCTACGCCACGGACGTGGGGCTGTCGGCGGCGGTGATCTGGAGCTTCGGCGATCTGGGCCGGGCCACCTACCGCACGGACTGGATCATGCTGGCCGTGGTGGCGGCGGGCACGGCGTTCTTCCTCCTGCTGTCATGGCGCTACAACGCGCTGCTCAGCGGCGGCGACACCGCCGGGACACTGGGCGTCAACGTGGCGCTGCTGCGCTTTGTCTCTTTGCTGACCGCCTCCGTCATGACGGCGGTGTGCGTGTCGTTTCTGGGCGTCATCGGCTTTGTGGGCATCATCTGCCCCCACACTGTCAAGCGCCTGCTGGGGCAGGATCACCGCTGGTCCATCCCCGCCTCCGCCCTCAGCGGCAGCCTGTTGCTGCTGCTGGCGGATCTGCTGTCCCGCAGTCTGGGCAGCGGCTCGGCGCTGCCGGTGGGTGCCATCACCTCCCTGCTGGGCGCACCGTTCTTCCTGACCATCATCTTCGCCCGAAAGGAGACTGCCGCATGCTGACCGTGGAGCATCTGACCTATCGCTATGACCGCCGCGGCGCTCCGGTGCTGCGAGACGTGGATCTGACGCTGGAAAGCGGCGAGATCGGTATCCTGCTGGGCTGCAACGGCTCCGGCAAGACCACGCTGTTCAAGAACCTGCTGGGCATCTGCACCCCCGACTCCGGCTCCATCCGCTTCGATGGGCAGGAGCTGACCGCCCTGTCCCGCCGCCGCCGGGCGCAGTATATCGCCTATGTGCCGCAGGACATCCGGTTCGGGGAGCTGACGGTGTTCGACTCCGTGCTGCTGGGGCGGCTGTCCCGCTTCGGCTTACAGGCCGGCCCCACAGACCGCGCCGCCGCAGCGCGGGTGCTGGCGGACATGGGGCTTGCCCCGCTGGCAGCGCGCAGCGTGGCGGAGCTGTCCGGCGGTGAACGGCAAAAGGTAGCCATCGCCCGGGCGCTGGCGCAGGAGCCGCGGCTGCTGGTGCTGGACGAGCCCACCGGCAATCTGGACGTTTCCAATGAGCATCTGCTGATGCGCGAGGCAAAAAAAGCGGCTCAGGAGCGGCACATTGCCGTCCTGAGTTCGCTGCACGATCTGAACCAGGCGCTGGCCTTCGGGGATCGCTTCTTCTTTCTGAAGGACGGCGTTATCCGCTACGCCGTCACCCGCGACGCCGTCACGGAGGATATGCTCCGCGACGTGTTCGGCCCGGAGCTGCGTCTGGCGGAGGTGGACGGCGAAAAGGTCGTTCTGCACCGCCGCGCCGGCTGACGCCTCACACCCGGCGCCACAGCATGCGGTTGTCCGCAAACTCCGCCGCCACGCGGCCCATATCCTTCAGCCACGTCAGGTAGGAGCGCACCGTAGCGCCCACCAGCGCGTACTGCTCAAAGGTCATGGCCATGCCGTACCGGTCGAACAGCGCCTTCAGCAGCTCCTCAAAGGTCAGCGGCGCGGCGCACAGCGCCGTGATGGCGTCGCCTACCTCCTGTACCGTGTCGATGTTGTACCGGGCCAGCGGCGCGATGTCCTCCGTCACCTCTGCGTGGGCGGGGACGAACGCCCTGGCCTCCATTTTTTCCACCGTCTCCAGCGTGGCGAGATACGCGCCCACATCGTAGATGTAGCCGATGCGGTACTTCTCCAGCGTCTCCCGGCTGGATACGCAGTCTGCCAGATACACCACGTCGTCCGGTGTACGGAAGCCCACCATATCCATGCAGTGGCCGGGCAGCGGCAGCAGCTCCACCCCATCCGGCAGCACCTCCGCCGTCAGGTACGCCGCATCGCTCTCCTGGGCCATGAGGAATTTGTGCCGCAGTTCCCTGGGCGGACAGCCGCCGTACAGCAGGGACGGCTCCAGCACCGTGTGGCGGGTGAAGGCGCACTCCGCGCCGGGCGCGTACACGCGGCAGCCCGTCTGGCTCTGCAGATACCGGTTCCCGCCGATGTGGTCGGCATGGGAATGGGTGTTGTAGATGGCCGTCAGGCGCCAGCCGTTTTTGTCCAGGATCTGCCGGGCCTTGCGCCCTGCGTCCTTGTCGCTGCCGCTGTCGATGAGGCACACGTCCGTGTCGTTCAGCCGCACAAGGCCGATCTTGGCGGGACTCTGCACATAGTAGCTGCTGCCGGACACCTGTATCAGTTCGTACATCGTAGGACCCTCCTGCCGCGTTTTCTGTCATTATACGGTATTTCCCAGGGACACGCAAGTCTCAATGTACGCAGAAGCACCGGCTCCGCCTGACGGAGCCGGTGCTTTTCCTTATGCCTTTTCCAGTGTCCACTGCTGGCTCTCGGTCTGCAGCCGCACCATGTGGGCGAACAGCCCCTCCTTCTGCAGCAGTTCCGCCGGCGATCCCTGCTCGGCCACCGCGCCGTCCTTCAGCACCACGATCTGATCTGCCCCGGAGACAGTGCGCATCCGGTGGGCGATGATCAGCACCGTCTTGTTCCGGATCAGCCGGGACACGGTGGTCTTGCCGCCGCCAGAGGGCCCCACCAGCGCCGTGACCTCGCCCTGCTTCGCGGTGAAGGACACATCCCGGAGCACCGTCTCGCCGGAGTTGTAGGCAAAGCCCACGTGGTCGAACACGATGTCGCAGCCCTGATTGGTCAGCGTCTCGCTGCCGGTCTGGACAGGGTATTCCAGTATCTCGTTCATGCGGCCCACATTGGTGCGCATGGCGATGACCGCCGCCAGATTCTGCAGTGCCCCCTGCATGGGGTCGTACAGCCGGGAGGCCACCAGCAGGAAGAGGAACAGCGTCAGGATGTCGATGCTGCCGCCTATCAGCAGCACCGAGCCGGTCAGCGCCACGGAGGCGATGCCCAGCTTCAGCACCATACCGCATCAAAGGGCGCGACCTCCATCTCGTAGTCGTGCCATTGCTCGCAGCCCTTTTTGGCCCGCAGGAACGCCTTGTGCATCAGCCGCCTGAAAAACGGCTTGTTGCAGTCCACCAGGCCGGACAGCTTCCGGAAGGCGGGCAGGATCAGGTTTTCCTCCAGCTCCTCGATCTCCCGGAAGGATGTGACATCCCTGCACACGGCGTAATAGCTCATGAGGGCGATGCAGTCGTAGGTGCCGCCGGCGCCGTTGTGGAAATTCTTCCTGCCGCCCAGATCGGTGCGCCAGTCGGAGAGAAAATCCGCATACTGCCGCTGCACCCGCTCCCACACGGCCTCCCGCTGCGCTGCGGGATAGTGCAGGGCGATCTTCGCCTGTATCTGCTTCCTGCAGGGTCTGGAGTACAGCACATGGCAGCTCCGGTCGAATCGGAGTTCGCTGTCCCTCATCTTCCGACTCCCTTCAGATATCCGCTTTTTGCCTTTTCCTCCGTGTCGTCGGCCTCGTCATAGGCGTCGTAGGGCGCGGACGGGTCGTGGACCCGCTTGCCGAACGGCGAGCAGAGCTGCTCCCTGTGGGCAAAGGCGAAGTCGAAGTTGTCCGTCCAGCCGGTATGACCGGTGATGAACAGCGGACGCAGACCGCGCTCCCGCAGCTTCCGCTCCAGCGCCGCCAGAGACCTTACCGCCAGCTTGTTGTCCTCCGCCAGCGCGGAGATGAAGCTGTACCCGCCGTCCGCGCCGAACCAGAGGGTGTCGCCGGTAAAAAGATACCTGCCGTCGATGAGATACACCATGTGACCCCATGTGTGGCCGGGAACGAGGAAGCACTCGATCCGGATGCCGTCGATGTCGAAGACCTGCCCATCGCGCAGCAGCACCTTTTCGTTGCGGATCGTCACCTGGGGCAGCTTGTACAGGTGGTAGATGACCCTGCGGCGCACCTCCCCGGTGAGATAGCGGTTCTCGTCCTCGCCGATGTACAGCTTCGCGTTTCTGAACAGGCCGGGACTGTCGGTCTCCACCGCACCCACATGGTCGGTGTCCTGATGGGTGATGAGGATATGCCGGATGGACTGCGGATCGATGCCCAGCCAGCCCATCTTCTCCGCCAGCCGGTCGTAGTTATAGCCCGCGTCGATCATGATGGTGGTATCGCCCTTGCGATAGAAAAAGATGTTGGCCACCCACTCCCGCACACAGGCCACGTTTTCGTCGATCCAGCCGGTGTTCAGGGGCTTGAAGATCTCCTTGCCCCGGTACATCCGGCTCATTTCCTTTTTCTGAAACTCCGTTGCTTTTCTGGACATATTCTCCTCCTCAGGCCCGCTCCAGCACGATGATCTTATTGGAGATGTTCCGCACGGCGGGCAGCTTATCCAACACCTTATATATGGGCACGAACGCCGCCATGCCCTCCGTCAGGCTGTGCTCCTCCACCAGCCGGAAATCCGGCAGCAGCGCCGCCAGCGCCGCGCCGTTCTTCACGCCCCATGTGAACCGGGCGTGGCTGGCGTCGATGGACTTCTCTCTGAACCGCTTCACCACCATGGGATTCATGGTCTCCACCAGCACGTCGGCCTGTGAGAACCGCCTGGCGATCACCTGAAAGATGCGCTGCACGTCCTCCTGATACAGGTACATGGTCAGCCCCTCGATGATGACCAGCACCGGGCCGTCCTGCTCCCGGATGGCGCCGCCCCAGTCCTCCATGGCGGACATGGCGATCTGCGAGATCGCGCCCTCCGCTGGCAGGAGCCTTTCCCGCACCGCCATGGTCTCCGGCAGATCCAGATCGTACCAGTGGGCATAGCCGTTCATCCGGTAGCACCGGGTGTCCAGTCCGCAGGCGATATTGACCACCACTGCACCGGGATGTGCCGCCAGCCACTTTCCCACCAGCCGGTCCAGCACGATGGTGCGGGCGATGACGCCGCTGCGCATGGGCGCGTCCTTTTCCGCAGGGGAGAAATCGTAGTCCAGCCGTCCTATCAGCTCCTCCGCTTTGGGGTCGCGGATGGCGCCGCGCCCGCTGCTTTCCCGCGCCCTGGCATAGACCGTCTGCAGCATGGTCTCCGGCACACCGGAGAGCGTGATCTTTTCCTGCATATCCGAGTTCCTCCCTCCATTGTTAAAGCCATTTAACTCGCCCCTGTAAAAAATGGTTAGAGCAAGCTAACCATTCATCTTTGGAAAAGCCGCATTTCTGCGGCTTTCCGCGGGCATATTCCCTATTCGAGTGGGATTGTATCACCGTTTTCTCTTTTTTGCAAGACGAAATTTTCCTTTTTTCGCCATATCCGCCATCCTTTGTCCCCGCCGCGCTTTCACCGGTAAAAGCCGATGACGAAATCCAGGAACTGCCGGGTCTGTCGGTTCACCGGCGCTCCCCGGCGGCAGGCGGCGTACAGCGCCCGCCGCGCCCCGCCGTCCGGCAGCTCGAACGTCAGCAGCCGCCCGGCATCCCGGGCGTCCTCCGCCGCCTTTTCCGAGATGATGGATACGCCCAGTCCGCCGGCCACCAGATTCTTGATGGACTCCTGGTCGTTGAGCCGCGCCGTCACCGTCAGCCGGCTCTCCTCCACCCCCATCTGCTGGAGGTAGGTGGAGATGCACTTCTTGCTGCCGCTGCCCTTCTCCCGCAGGAGGATGGGCTCCCGGCAGATGTCCTCCATGGTGACGCCCCGTGCCGCCAGCTCCCGGAAGTGGTCGTTTACCGGCGTGATGAGCACCATGTGATCCTCATAGAACGGCGTCAGCTCCAGCGCCTCCTCGTGGATGCGGGCGCCGATCAGCCCCACGTCGAAGGCGCCAGTGAGCAGACCCTCCACGATACCCTCGCTGTCGCTCTGGAACACATGGAACTGAGGGGCCGGATGCTCCCGCCGGAACGCCGGCAGGATCTGGGGCAGGATGTACGCCGATGGGATGGTGGACGCGCCGATGCGGATGACCTGCTGGTCCTCGTCGTTCCAGCTGCGCAGCAGGTCGTCCCGCAGGTGTACGATGCCGCAGGCACAGGCATACAGCTCCTGCCCCCGGGGCGTCACCTCAATGGACTTGGTGGTGCGCACGATGAGCCGGGAGCCAAGCTCCTCCTCCAACTGGCGGATGTGGGTGCTCACTGTGGGCTGGGAGAGGTACAGCTTCTCCGCAGCCTTGGTAAAGCTGCGGTACTGCACCACGGCACAGAAGGATTGCAGCTGCTTCAGTTCCATACGTCCCTCCCGCTCAGCTCCCGCAGTGCCGCCAGCGCCGCGTCCACATGGGCCTCCGTGTTCCACGGGCCGAAGGAGAACCGCACCGTCCCGGCGGGATAAGTGCCCAGCGTCTTGTGGGCGCTGGGCGCGCAGTGCAGCCCCACGCGGGTCAGTACGCCGTACTCCCGGCCCAGCGCGTCCGCCAGAAAGGCGGGGTCAACGCTCTCACACGCCGCCGATACCACGGCGGCGCGGTCCTGTATGTCCTCCCGGCCCACGGCCCGCAGACGCGGGATGTCCCGCAGCCCTTCCAGAAACCGGGCCGTCAGCGCCAGCTCGTGGCTGCGGATGCGGTCAATGCCCTCCTGCTCCAGCCACACCAGCGCCGCGTGCAGCCCCATGATGCCCGGCAGGTTCAGCGTCCCCGCCTCGAAGCGGTCGGGCATGAACGCTGGCATCTCCTCCAGATGGCTGACGCTGCCGGTACCGCCGGACAGCAGCGGCTCCATGCGCCTCGCCAGCTCCGGTCGGAGAATGAAGCCGCCGATGCCCTGGGGCCCCAGCAGCCCCTTGTGGCCGGTGAACGCCAGCGCGTCGATGTGCATGGCCTCCATGTCGATGGGAAACGCCCCCGCCGTCTGGGCGGTGTCCAGTACGAACAGCAGTCCGTGGGCGCGGCAGAACGCCCCCGCCTCCGCCGCCGGCAGCAGTGTGCCGCACACGTTGCTGCCGTGGAGCATCACCACCGCTCTCGTCTCCGGCCGCAGCAGCTTTTCCAGCTCCTCCGTGTACAGGCTGCCGTCCGATGCGCAGGGCACCCGGTCAAAGGTCACGCCCTGTGCCGTCAGTTGGGTCAGGGGCCGCATGACGGCGTTATGCTCCATGGTGGACACCAGCACATGGTCGCCGCTGTGCAGCAGGCCCTTCATCAGCACGTTCAGGCTCTCGGTAATGTTCCTGGTGAACACCACGTTGCGGCAGTCCGGGCCGTGGAACAGGCGGGTCAGCCGCTGCCGGGTGTCCAGCACCAGCTCCTCCGCCCGATAGGCCTCGTCATAGCCGCCGCGGCTGACGTTGCAGCCGCAGTTCTTCACATAGTCGTACATGGCCTCCGCCACGCCCGGCGCCTTGGGAAAGCTGGTGCTGGCATTGTCCAGATAGATGCGCTCCATGTGTATCCCTCCCTTTTTCCAAACCTTATCACACATTTATTTGAAAATCAAATAGTTTCAGTGGAATCATCAATAATTGCTATTAGACTTTTCCTTGTGTCCGGTGGTACGATAAGACCACATTATATTAAAGAGGAGAAAATCACACATGAATGTCAAACGTGAAAGATGGCAGATCGTCATCGCCGGTCTCATCATCGGCGTCATTGCCGCTCTGCTGGTCTACTTCGGCAACCCCTCCAATATGGGCTTCTGCATCGCCTGCTTCCTGCGGGATACCGCCGGCGGTCTGGGCCTGCACCGCGCCGCCGCTGTGCAGTACATCCGGCCCGAGATCATCGGTCTGGTGCTGGGCAGCTTTATTGTGGCCCTGTGCCGCAGGGAGTTCTCCGCCAAGGGCGGCAGCGCGCCTGTCACCCGCTTCGTGCTGGGCTTCTTCGTGATGATCGGCTGCCTGATGTTCCTGGGCTGCCCGTTCCGCATGATCCTGCGTCTGGCCGGCGGTGACCTCAACGCCCTGCTGGGTCTGCTGGGCTTCGTCATCGGCATCCTGGCCGGCGTGTTCTTCCTGAAGCGCGGCTACTCCCTGAAGCGCACCTACGTCCAGAGCAAGCTGGACGGCGTCCTGTTCCCCGCCATTCAGGTCGTTGTGTTCATCCTGCTGGTGGCGGCGCCTGCCTTCATCTTCTTCACGGAAGCCGGCGGCGGCCCCGGCGCCAAGCACGCGCCCATCCTCATCAGCCTTGCCGCCGGCCTTATCGTGGGCGGTCTGGCCCAGCGCACCCGCCTGTGCATGGTGGGCGGCATCCGTGACGTGGTGCTGTTCCGCGAGCCCAAGCTGCTCATGGGCTTCGGCGCCATTCTGGTCAGCGCACTGGCCTGCAATCTGATCCTCAACGGCGTGAGCGACGCCACGTTCTTCCATCTGGGCTTCGCCGATCAGCCCGTGGCCCACACCGATGGCCTGTGGAACTGCCTGGGCATGGTGCTGACGGGCTTCGGCTGCGTGCTGCTGGGCGGCTGCCCCCTGCGCCAGCTGGTGCTGTCCGGCGAGGGCAATGCCGACAGCGCCGTGACGGTACTGGGTCTCATCGTGGGCGCTGCCTTTGCCCACAACTTCGGCCTGGCCTCCAGTGCCGCCGGCCCCACCGGTGCCGGTAAGCTCGCCGTGGTCATCGGCCTTGTGGTGGTGGCCCTCATCGGCTGCCTGAACACCTTCAAGAAGAAAGCGTAAGGAGGAACGAACTATGAAAACCATTGACGCACGCGGCCTTTCCTGCCCTGAGCCCGTGGTGCTGCTGCGCAGCGCCATGTCCACCGGCGAGGACAGCTATCAGATCATCGTGGACAACCACGCCTCCCGGGAGAACACCACCCGCTACGCCCAGCACATGGGCTACAAGGTCACCACCGCCGAAAACGGCGGCGAGTGGACGCTGACATTTACAAAATGACCTATTTTGCCACGTTCTTTTCCCACTTCGGCGCCACCCGCTACAAGCAGCTTTGCGACGGGGCCGGCATCCCCTGCCGGGTCATGCCCGTGCCCCGGGATCTCAGCAGCAGCTGCGGCACCTGCGTCCGCTGCGAGGAGCGCTGGCTCCGCCCGGAGGGCGAGGCCGCTCAGGACGTGGAGCAGGTAGCCGCGTGGAACGGCACATGCTACACCACGGTGTATCACATCGACGAAACGGAGGGCTGACCATGGAAACGGAGGTCAAACTGACAAAGCTGGCATCCTGCGCCGGCTGCGGCGCCAAGGTGGGTGCCGGCACGCTGGTCCACCTGTTGGAGGGCTTCCGCACCCACAGCGACCCCCGGCTGCTGGTGGGCTACGATCGCTCCGACGACGCCAGTGTCTATTATCTGGATGAGAACACGGCGCTGGTGCAGACCACCGACTTCTTCCCGCCCATCGTGAACGATCCCTTCCTGTACGGGCAGATCGCCGCGGCCAATGCCATCAGCGACGTGTACGCCATGGGCGGCGAGCCGAAGCTGGCGCTGAATATCCTGTGCCTGCCGGAGTCCATGACCCAGGACATGGTGCAGGAGCTGCTGCGGGGCGGCTACGACAAGGCCTACGAGGCCGGCGCCATCATCACCGGCGGTCACACCATCCACGGTGCGGAGCCTATTTACGGTCTGGCCGTGTCCGGCTTCGTCCATCCCAAAAGGATCCTGACCAACAGCGGCGCAAAGCCCGGCGACGTGCTGCTGCTGACAAAGCCGCTGGGCGTGGGCGTCCTGACCACCGCCGCCAAGGCGGGGCTGGTGGACGAGGCGGTGATGCAGCGCATCTACCGCCAGATGGCCACGCTGAACAAGGCGGCGCGGGACATCATGGTAAAATACCGCGTCCACAGCTGCACCGACGTGACGGGCTTCGCCCTGCTGGGCCACAGCTTCGAGATGGCGCAGGGCAGCGGCTGCACCGTCCACCTCCGTGCGGCGGATGTACCTTTCCACCCGGAGGCGTGGGAGCTGGCAGACATGGGCTTTCTCCCCGCCGGCGCCTACCGCAACCGGGAGTACGCCGAGGCCGGCGTCACCGTCCGGAACGGCGTCTCCCGCACCATGCAGGATCTGCTGTACGATCCCCAGACCAGCGGCGGCCTGCTGATGGCCGTGGCGGCGGAGGACGCGGACGCCTGCCTGCGGGAGCTGCGGGACAGCATCCCCGCCGCGGCCGCCGTGGGCTATGTCACGGAAAAGCAGGACAACTGGATTATACTGGAATGAACGGAAGAGCCGGACACAGCTGTGTCCGGCTCTTTTTATCCCCCGGCGGGGGTTGCGCGGCGGCGCGCCGCCGTGTAGGATAGAGAAAATGGAGAGGGGGCACGGGAATGATCGACAAGCGGGACGTCATCGCGTTTTTTGACCGGTGCGCACCGGACTGGGACGCCGGAATGGTGCGGCATGAGCCGGTGATACAAGCTATTCTGGACAACGCGGGGGTAGGCCCCGGCATGCGCGTGCTGGATGTGGCCTGCGGCACCGGCGTGCTGTTCCCCGACTATCTGGCCCGGGGCGCCGTTGTCACGGGCATCGACATCTCCCCGGAGATGGCGCGGATCGCGGCGGAGAAGTTTGCCGGGGAGCCGCGGGTGCAGGTGCTGTGCGGCGATGTGGAGGAGACAGCGTTTCCGGAGACATTCGACGTGGTCATGGTGTACAACGCGTTCCCCCACTTCCCTGACCCGGCGCGGCTCATCGCACGGCTTGCGGGACTGGTGAAGCCCGGCGGGCGGCTGTCCGTGGCCCACGGCATGAGCCGGGCGGCCATCGACGGCCACCACAGCGGCGCGGCGCACCCCGTGTCCAACGGGCTGATGCACGAGGACGCACTGCGGGCGCTGCTGACACCGTACTGCGATGTGGATATCTGTATATCCGATGAACGGATGTATCAGGTGGCGGGAACGAAACGAACATAAAAGGACGGCGGGCAAATCGGCGGGGGTCATAAGAAAGTAATATTGCTTTTTGCAGGAACGGCATGGCTTTGGTCATGCCGTTTCCTGTTTCAACAGTTCTTCCACGGGGACAAAGCCCACAAGGTCGTAGGAGATGCGGACGCCCTGTCTGCGCTTTCCGCTGCTCTTGTCGGGGGCTTCGATGTAGATACCCTTGACAAGCTCTCGCAGGGCGTAGGGTGTCATTTCCTGCAAGTCCTCGTATTTGTGTACCCGCTGAATGAACTTCTCTAAATCTTCAATCTGTCGTTCCTGTACTTCAATTTCCTGCCGTAAGCGGTGAATATCCACCTTGAGTTGCGCCTGTTCGTCCTCATAGGTCTTGCTCATAAGGGAAAAGCGTTCATCGGTGATGCGCCCGGAAACATTGTCCTCATAGATGCGGATAAACAGTCGGTCAAGCTCTGCAAGGCGGCGTTCTGCCTGTGCAAGCTGCGTCTTGTAGCCACGGATGGCTTCCTCGCTGCTCATTCGCAACCGCTGCTCCATAACCGCCCTAAAATGCTTCTCGTAGCGTGTCACATAGAAGATAACCGCTTTCATGTGCATCCAGACCAATTCCTCCAACACAACCGCCCGGATAAAGTGTGCCGAGCAGCTTCCCGTGTTGCTGCGGTAGTTGGCGCATACGAAATGGTCTTGCCGCTTCTCAAAGTAGTTGGTGGTACAATACCGCATTTTCGCTCCGCAGTCGGCGCAATAGACCATGCCGGAAAACAAGCTGCTCTTGCCCGTTTTCGTTCTGCGGTGACGCTGCTTACGGATCTGCTGCACCTTGTCAAAGACTTCCTGCTCGATGATTGCCGGGTGGGCGTTGTAGAAAACCGCCTGTTTCTCAATGGGCGTTTCCCTCTGCTTCTTGTCCCAGATAGAGTTGGTGTAGGTCTTGAAGTTGACCGTACAGCCTGTGTACTCCCGCCGTTCCAGAATATGAACAACCGTGTTGGTGTTCCAATGGTAGGGGTCGGCAGTTTCGGGGCTTGGGGATTTGATGCCCTCCCTGCGTTTGTAGGAAGTGGGGTTAAGCACCTTTTCCGCTTGGAGCAGCTTTGCAATCTGCATCGGACCTCTGCCCTCCATGCACAGCTTGAAGATGCGCTTGACTACAAGGGCGGCGGCTTCGTCCACAATCCACTTCGTTCTGTCCTCCGGGTCTTTGCGGTAGCCAAAAGGCACATTTGTTGTCAGCGGTACGCCACGCTCGCCCTTTGCTTTCTGCACAGCCCGGATTTTGCGGCTTGTGTCTTTGGCGAAAAACTCGTTAAACCAGTTTTTGATACCCGCCACATCGTTGTCGGTGCTGTTGGGGTCGATGGTGTCAAAGTGGTCGTTGATGGCAATATAGCGGACGCTGTATTTTGGAAAAGTGAAGTTGATATACAACCCGGTCAACGAGGAATTACGCCCAAGTCGGGAAAGGTCTTTCGTCAGCACTACTACTACTTTTCCCGCTTCGATTTCAGACAGCATTTGCTGAAAGCCGGGGCGGTCATAGTTGGTGCCGCTGTACCCGTCATCTACGAAAAAGGTCGGGTTGGGAAAGCGGTGTTCTTTGGCGTAGCGGAGCAGGATGTCTTTCTGATTGGTGATGGAATTGCTATCGCCCTCGTTGGCGTCCTCCTGCGAAAGTCGGCAGTATAATGCGGTGATTTTTTCAGTTGCCCGTAACATTTCTGTTTCCTCCTTTAATGGGGCAACTGCCAGTACAGGATTGGTTGCTTCTATTGTACCAAGATTTTGTGAATTTGTCATTCCTGTTCCTCCTTCTTTTCTGTAAACTTTTCGCCCATAATGCGCTCCATTTTCTTGTCAAGCGTTTCCGTTCCGTCATAGCTGCCTGTGACGGTGTAGAGTGTGCCGCCGATCTCCTTTTGCAAGGTGAATTCCGGCAGCCAGAAAGCGGAAAGATTTTTCACGCAGAGATGCCCGTCCTCGTTAAAGTAGCAGTTGTGGCGTACATGGTCGGGCGGTAGGGGCTGCGGTTTGAGATAGGGGTCAGAGCAGGAGAAATAATATTCTGTCAGCTCATCGTGGTCGGCTTCTTCCCATAGCCGGATTTCCTCTAACAGCTCCGGGTCGATTTCATGTTCAAACTCTTTGTTCTTGTTCATGGTGGTTTCCTTTCTCCGATGGCTCATCGGTCTATATTGTGATTTCTGGTTTTGCTCTGCTGCGGTGCGTCCTCTTTCAGCGCAATATCCACATAGCGGTGGATTTTTTGCAGATCGGAAACGACTTCCCGCTGTGCTTTCAGCTTGGCGTACTCCGCTTCGTTCTCGGCGGTCAGCTTCGCAAGCTCGGTCTGCCACGCTTTAGGGGCCAGTTTCATATCCGGCAAGTTCGCCCGCAGATAACGGTTAGCCGCTTCCCATATCGTGAGGTCGGCTCGATGCGTTTCTGCAAACTTTTCCTGCTTGCCTTTCCAACGGATTTGCTTGTATTCATCATGGAC
>URVR01000014.1 GCA_900551355.1 uncultured Eubacteriales bacterium
ACGAGATTCCTCTACGTCTCGTGGGCTCGGAGATGTGTATAAGAGACAGGAACACGCCCCGGGTCAGGCTGGGGCAGGAGGCCGGCTCCACGGCGATGATGCGGTAATCCGCCTCGCCCCGGAGCATCTGCCCCACAAAGGGGGAGATGAGGCCGCCCAGATTGGAGCCGCCGCCGGCGCAGCCGATGATGGTATCGGGCTTGATGTGGTACTTCTCCAGCGCCGCCATGGTCTCCAGACCGATAATGGACTGGTGCAGCAGCACCTGATTGAGGACGCTGCCCAGCACATAGCGGTACCCCTCCCGGCTGGCAGCGGCCTCCACCGCCTCACTGATGGCGCAGCCCAGAGAACCGGTGGTGTCGGGGAATTCCGCCAGAATTTTTCTTCCCACCTCGGTGGTGTCGGAGGGGGACGGCGTCACGTTGGCGCCGTAGGTACGCATGACCTCCCGGCGGAAGGGCTTTTGCTCATAGGAGCACTTGACCATGAACACACGGCAGTCCAGCCCCAGATAGGCGCAGGCCATGCTCAGCGCCGTACCCCACTGACCGGCGCCCGTCTCGGTGGTAACGCCCCGCAGCCCCTGCTGCTTGGCGTAATACGCCTGTGCGATGGCGGAGTTCAGCTTATGGCTGCCGGAGGTGTTGTTGCCCTCAAACTTATAGTAGATGTGGGCAGGGGTGTCCAGCTTCTCCTCCAGACAGTAGGCGCGCACCAGCGGGGACGGACGGTACATCTTGTAGAAATCCCGTATCTCCTGAGGGATAGGGATATACGCGGTGGTATCGTCCAGCTCCTGCTTCACCAGCTCATCGCAGAACACATGGCCCAGCTCCTCCGCCGTCATAGGCCGGAGCGTGCCGGGATGCAGCAGGGGCGCGGGCTTGTTGGTCATATCCGCACGCACGTTGTACCAGTTCCGAGGCAGCTCGTCCTCAGTGAGGTAGATCTTGTAGGGGATAGTGGTCGTGTCTTTCATGGAAATCGCCTCCTGAAGTAAAATACCGCGTTACGCGAAATAGTCGATCTGCATGGCGTGCTTCACCTTGTCCAGCGTCTGAGCCGCCGCCTCCTTGGCCACGCCGCTGCCCTGCCGCAGGATCTCCATGATGGCGTCGGGGTCCTTGGCCAGCTCCTGCCGGCGGGTGCGGATGGGCTCCAGCGTCTCCTGCAGCACGTTGTTCAGGAACTTCTTCACCTTCACATCGCCCAGACCGCCCCGCTCATAGTGGGCCTTCAGCTCGTCCAGATTGGCGTAGTCCGGCAGGTAGCGGGCAAAATGCTCGTCGGTGCAGAAGGCGTCCAGATACAGGAACACCGGGTTGTCCTTGGTGTTGCCGGGGTCGGATACCTGCAGGTGGTTGGGATCGGTGTACATCCCCATGATCTTGGTGCGGATGTCGTCCGGCTCGTCGGACAGGTAGATGCAGTTGCCCAGGGACTTACTCATCTTGGCCTTGCCGTCGGTGCCGGGCAGACGCAGGCAGGCAGCGTTATCAGGCAGCAGCGCCGTGGGCTCCACCAGCGTCTCGCCGTACAGCTCGTTGAAGCGGCGGACGATCTCGCGGGCCTGCTCCAGCATGGGCAGCTGATCCTCGCCCACCGGCACGGTATCCGCCATGAAAGCGGTGATGTCCGCCGTCTGGCTGACGGGATAGGTCAGAAAGCCCATGGGGATGCTGTGGTTGAAGCCGCGGAGCTGGATCTCCGCCTTGACGGTGGGATTCCGCTCCAACCGTGCCAGCGTCACCAGATTCATGTAGTAGAACGTCAGCTCCGTCAGCTCGCTGATGTGGGACTGCACCAGAATGGTGGATTTGGCGGGGTCGATACCGCAGGACAGATAGTCCAGCGCCACCTGCATGATGTTCTCCCGCACCTTCTGGGGATGGTCAAAGTTGTCGGTAAGGGCCTGTGCGTCGGCGATCATGAAGAACAGCTTCTCAAATTTGCCGCTGTTTTGCAGCATCACGCGGTTACGCAGAGAGCCGACGTAGTGGCCGACGTGGAGGCGTCCGGTAGGCCGGTCGCCGGTGAGGATGATCTTTCCCATGATGATGTTTCCTTTCTGTATGACAAATTTTATGAGACAACAAAAAACGTCCTGTCCCATGGAATTCCATGGGACAGGACGTAAGCTACGTTCCTGCGGTACCACCCAAATTGGCAAAATGCCCGCTCTGCACGCACGATCATGCGCTCCGCCGGGGTAACGGCCGCGGCTGCCGTCGGGTATTACTCGCCCTTGCAGGCTTTCTCCCCGCCCTCGTAAGGCCATTCACCGCACATTCCGCTGCCGCGCTCCCACCGATGCGCCGCTCTCTGAAAGTTTCCTGTGCGGGTACTTCTCTTACTCAATGGTTTCTGAATATGGGGCTATTGTAACATCTTTTTCCCGGATGTCAAGGGTTTTCTCACAATGCCCGCAAAAACTCCGGCTTCAGATCCCGCCGTCCCGCCAGCGCCGCGCCGATCTGCCCCAGCAGGGCGTCCCGGTCGCCGTTGAGAGTTCCCTTCAGCGTCAAGTAGTTGCTGGCGTGGTTGGCGCGGAACACAGTGCCTTCACTGTCCACGTTCTGTAAAAACAGCTCCGTCTCCTTCAGCACCTCCAGCGGGCTGAGGAGCGTAAAGCTGCCGTCCCTTACCCATGTCTCCAGCGGCGTGCCCGGCTCCACCATCAGCGTCAGCAGTCCCAGATAGTCGGGCTTCATCTCGCTGACAGCCTTGGCGGTGTCCATCGCGTGCTGCCGCCCCAGCTCCACGCTGCCGAGACCGGAGATGGCCGTCACCGACAGGGCCAGGCCGCACCGCCGGGCCTTCTGCCCCGCCGCCACGATGGCGGCGGCGGTATGGCCCTTGTTCATCCGCGTCAGCACTGCGTCACAGCCGGATTCCAGCCCCATATACACCATCTTCAGCCCCCGCGCCCGCAGCAGGCGCAGGTCGTCCTCGCTCTTGACCTGTAAGCTGGCGGGCGAGGCGTAGCAGGTGACCCGCTCACATTCCGGGAACAGGCCGTACACCAGCCCCAGGATCTCCACCAGCTCCTCCGTGCGGCGCATCAGAGCGTCGCCGTCGGCCAGAAAGACCCGCTCCACCCGGCGGTAGACCCGGCGGGCCAGCTCAAAGTCCTCCCGGATCTCGTCCATGGGACGCATGGAAAAATGCTTGTCGTCATACATGTCGCAGAAGGCGCAGCGGTTGTGGCTGCACCCGTAGGTCACCTGCACGATGAGGCTGTACGCCTCGCTGGGCGGACGGTAGACCTTGCCTTTATAGCGCATGGGATCACGCTCCTTTGGCAGTATTATGACACAGTTTCCGTCATTTGAAAAGTGGTATGTTTCTGCCGGCGGCGGCATAGGGTGGGACATCTCAACAAACGAGGTGTTCGATATGGAACTGAATTACAACCGCGTCCATCTGTGCGGACAGGCAGCGGATGTCCCCACCCTGTCCCACGTCAACCACGGCTGCGCCTTCTACCGCTTCACGCTGTCGGTGCTGCGCCTGTCCGGGCAGGCGGACGAGCTGCCGGTCATCGTGCCCAAGGCGCTGCTGGACGCCGTGCCGGTAACGGTGGGCGCCACCGTGACGGTCATCGGCCAGCTGCGCTCCTTCAACAACAAGAGCGGGCAGGGCAGCCGTCTGGTGATCTCCGTGTTCGCCCACCAGCTGACCCCCGGCGGGGAAAGCCCCTTCAACCAGATCCAGCTGTCCGGCGTGCTGTGCAAGACGCCGGTGCTGCGGCGCACACCGCTGGGCCGGGAGATCTGCGACATCATTCTGGCGGTGAACCGGCGGTACGGCCGGGCGGACTATCTGCCGTGCATCGCGTGGGGCGCCGTGGCGGCACAGACGGCGGACATGCACACCGGCCAGCGCCTCACGGTGGAGGGCCGCGTCCAGAGCCGCACCTACACGAAAAACGACGGCGGCGTACTGACGGAGCGGACAGCCTATGAGGTGTCCATCATGCGTCCGGCGGAGGTAGAGGAGTTTCTGATACATATTCCCCGTTGAAAATGCGGGATATGAATGGTATGATACTGTAAACAGAAAGTAAAGTGAAATTTTACGAAAGAGAGACAGTGCATGCAGCATCACTTCCATTTCCATCTGCATCACCATGCGCCCCGCCGCGCCCGGTATGACGTGGACATGACCCAGGGCAGCACCACGCGGCACCTCATCAATTTTGCCCTTCCGCTGCTGGCGGGCAACCTGTTCCAGCAGCTGTACAACATGGTGGACACCTGGATGGTGGGCAACTTCGTCAGCAATGAGGCGTTCTCCGCCGTGGGCACCGTGGGGCCCATCATCAACATGCTCATCGGCTTCTTTCTGGGCATGTCCAGCGGCGCCGGCGTGGTCATCAGCCAGTATTACGGCGCCCACCGGCCTGAAAAGGTCCACGAGGCCGTCCACACCGCCATGCTGCTCACCGTCATCATGGGCGTGGTGTTCACCGGCGCGGGCATCGCCATGACACCGCTGATGCTGCGGCTGATGAAGACCCCGGCGGAGGTGGCTCCCGACCAGACGGCCTATCTCACCATCTACTTCGCCGGGATCATGGGCCTGCTGCTGTACAACATGGGCTCCGGTATCCTGCGGGCGGTGGGCGATTCCAGAAGGCCCTTCTATTTCCTGGTGGTGTCGGCCGTGGTGAACACGGCGCTGGATCTGCTGTTCGTGCTGAAATTCGGCATGGGCGTGGAGGGCGTGGCCTACGCCACCATCATCGCCCAGGCGGTGTCCGCCGTGCTGACCATCGCGGTGCTGGTGCGCTACGACGGCAGCGTAAAGCTGTCGCTGCGGAAGCTGCGCATCCACTGGGACATGCTGAAAAAGATCGTGGCGGTGGGCATCCCCGCCGCGCTGCAGATGGCTGTCACCGCGTTTTCCAACGTATTCGTGCAGGGCTACATCAACTACTTCGGCGCGGACTGCATGTCCGGCTGGACGGCCTACACCAAGATCGACCAGCTGGTGATCCTGCCGGTGCAGTCGCTGTCGCTGGCGTCCACCACCTTCGTGGGCCAGAACCTGGGCGTGGGCAACGTGGAGCGGGCCAAGGGCGGCGTGCGGCAGGCGCTGTACCTGTCGGTGGCCGTCACCGCCGTGCTGCTGGTGCCCGTCCTGCTGCTGGCTCCCGACCTCACCGCGTTCTTCAACAGCAAGGCCGAGGTGGTGTCCTACGGCGCGCTGCTGCTGCGGCTTCTGTCGCCGTTCTATTTCTTCTTCTGCATCAACCAGGTGTACTCCGGCGCCCTGCGGGGCGCAGGCAACAGCCAGATGCCCATGTTCATCATGCTTGGCTCCTTCGTGGTGTTCCGGCAGATCTACCTCTATGTGATGGCCAACTACATCTCCAACGAGATCGTGCCCATCGCCCTGAGCTATCCCGCCGGATGGTTCGTGTGCAGCGCGGCTACGCTGCTCTATTACTCCCGCTGCAAATTCGACAGCCACCGGCTGGTGGAGGACGTGTAAATGGACAAGTGCGAATCCTGCGTGTATTACCTCTACGATGAGGAATACGACGACTATGTGTGCGATATGGATCTTGACGAGGACGAGATGGCCCGGTTCCTGGCCTCGGATACGGGGAACTGCCCGTTCTGGCGGCCCGGAGACGACTATCTCACCGCGCGGAAGCAATGACAAAAGGGAAGGACGGCGTGAGCCGTCCTTCCCTTTTCATCATGCAGTTTCCCAAATGGCGTAGAGCGTCACCGCCCGGGGCGCTGACCAGTCCGTCTCGCCGTTCTTTTCCTGGAAGAACGCCGCAGCCGGCAGCGTCTCCACCGGAGCGCCATCCGCATCGCACCAGCCCGCGAACCGCTGTCCCGCCCGCTCCGGCACCGGATAGGCGCAGAGATACACCATCCCGCCGGAGTACATGGGCACGGAGGCATCGTACTCCACGGCGCCTTCGCCGTCGTCCAGCGTCAGCTGCCACGGATAACGGCCCGTACCGTCGCCGCGCCACGCGGCGCGGAGCACCAGATGGCGGTCGCCGCCCTCATCCGGACGGATGGCAGCAGCCTCCGCCGCCGTCAGCGGGTCGCTCATCAGTCGGTACACCTTGCCCCCGGCGGTGTCGTACCGTCCCGCCCAGCCCAGGAACACCGCGCCGGCAAGCTCCGGCTGCTGGGGCTGGGGCAGGGACAGCGGCGCATCCGTCAGCGCGGACATCTCCACCGCCATGCCGTCCCACAGCAGCAGCGGCCGTCCATCCGGGCCGAAGGTGTCGTTATAGGCCGTGCAGTACAGCGTTCCGGTGAGGGGGTACGTCTCCTCCTGCACCGGCGGTGTCTCCGGCACCACCGGTGCGTCCGGTGTCCCCGGCACATTTGGGGCCGCGCCGCCGGAAAAGGCCGCCGCAGCCAGCACCGCCAGACCCGCCAGCGCGTACAGCGCCTTTTTCCACCAGCGCCTGCCGCTTTTCACCGCAGGAGACGCGCCGCCGGTCTGCCCGAACTCGTCAGGCAGCGGCGTGAACTCCTCGGCGGCGGAAAGCTCCGGCGGCAGCGGAGAAAATTCCTGCTTTTTTTCGTCCATGACCGTTTACCTGCTGTGTACGTCCAGCTGCGGATACGGGCACTCCACGCCCAGGCGGCGGAAGCCCAGCAGCAGGTCGTGATTCAGGATGCGGGCGGTGGAATACACGTTCCGCTCGGACACGTTCACCACAAAGCGCAGCAGGATGCCGGAGGCCTCCAGCGCCTGCACGCCCAAATATACGGGCACGCCCTCCATGGTGTCGGTGTGGTTCCGGTAGATCTCCTCCAGCAGAGCGGGGAGCCGCGCCTCCAGCGCCTCGATGTCCGTCTCGTAGGGGATGGAGATGTCGCACACCGTCTTGGAGGAATTGTCGGAGCGGTTGAGGATGTTCTTCATCTCGGAATTGTTGATGATCTTCACGTTGTCGCCGGAATCGGTGATGCAGGTGGTGCGGATCCCGATGCTGGTAACGGTGCCCCGGAAGCCGTTGACCTCCACGATGTCGCCCACGTTGTACTGGTTCTCCAGCAGCATGAACGTGCCGATGACCACGTCGGCGATGAGGCTCTCGGCACTGAAGCCCACGATCAGGGCCAGCACGCCGACGCTGGCGATGATGGTGCCGATGCTGACGCCCAGGAGGCTCAGTCCGCCGCACAGGATGGCAATGACCGCCACATACCGCACCAGACTGGCCGTCAGGCTCAGCACGGAGCGGGCACGGTGGCTGGCGGGCTTGATGAGCCCCAGCACCAGCACGATCAGGTTCTCCGCCAGCAGGATGCCGAACACCAGCAGCGCCAGCTTCAGCAGCGCCGTGCCGTTCACGGTGAACACGGCGGCCAGCTCCCTGAAGTCAAAGGCCTTGGCGGCGATGCCCCCCGCAATGGCTGCCGCCAGCAGCAGCGCGTATATCACCACCCGCCGGGGCGTGCTCTTCTTATTGCCGTCTTTCATAGGAACGCTCTCCTTTTCCCGATATTTCTGCGGTCATGATACCACATATTCCGGCATGCTTCAACCGTTGAACGCAAAGAGACGCAGCCCTTCGGCTGCGCCTCTCCCTTCTCCCCCCACGGGACAAGGCTCTGTTCCATGATATCCCCCCAATGGACAGAGCGGGAAATTGCTTCTCTTATGCCTGGTGGGCGTCCTGCTGCTTCTTGGCAGCCTTCTTGCCCATCTCCACGCTGCCGCAGATGGCGGCGCCCCGGGCCACAGACATGGTGCCGGTGACGACGCTGCCGTTGATGCGTGCCTTCTCCTCCAGCGTGGTGTTGCCGGAGATGTTCAGATCGCCGGTGATCTCGCCGGCACACTGCAGCTCCCGGGCGGTGACATTGCCGTTGATGCGGGAATCCTCGCTGACGGTGACGGTGCCGGTGACGGTGACGTCGCCGTCCAGCGTGCAGCCGGACAGGTTCAGGTTGCCGGCGCTGACGGTGCTCTTGGTGTTGGCCCGAAGCATGATGCTGCCGTTGGTGGTGATGCTGCCCTTGAAGCTGCCGGCAAGCTCCAGATCGCCCTCGGAGCGGAGCTGGCCCTCCAGCACGGTGCCGGGTGCCAGATAGCTGGCAGCGGGCTTGACAGGAGCCGGTGCGGCCGCGGGTGCGGTCTGGACGGGCTTTGCGGGCTGCGGCGCAGGCTGGGCGGCGCGCTTGCCGGACTTGGCGTCCTCCGGTCCGGCGCCGATGCCGAACAGCTCATATGCGGTCTGCTTGATGATCTTGTTGTCCATGATGATGTCCCTCTCCTTCTTACACAGTTGTCTGACAGTTTTCATTGGCCGGCTGCGGTATCTTACGGAAGCCCATGAGCCGTGCCGGCAGGTAGGCCCAGGGGCGGCTGAGTGTACGGTCGTAGTTGTGTACCGCTTGATAATAGATGCTTTCGCTGCGCCGCAGCACCTGCGTCAGCTCTCCGTCGCAGCATGTCTCCGCCGCCCGGCGGCGAAAGGCGTCCAGCTGTCCGGCGGCGCTGTCCACGGTGCTTTTTCTGTCGTTGAGGATGCGGCGCACCTCCCAGAACCAGAGGGACACGAAGGCGGCGGTGCTGATCGCAGCGATCAGCCATGCGATCCATGGCGACATCGGACCTATCTCCCCCTTTTCCTGTTTTTACATGGTGTCAGTATAACCGTTTTTTGCCCCTGCTGGACGTCCGCTTCCTGAAATGTATATTTTTTCGACACGAAATGTCACATTGCGACTTTTCAAGCCGGGGCGGATATGGTAATATCGGTGCAGACAAGGAAAGGAGGCGGTATCCATGTACATCGCTGTCTGTGATGATCAGGCGGAGGAGCTGACCGCGCTGACCGCGCTGCTGGAGCAGTGGCAGGCGGAGCGGCGCATCCCCCTGCGCTACCGGGCGTTCCGCAGCGCGGGCGACATGCTGGACGCCGCCCAGCACGAGCGGTTCACCCTGTACCTGCTGGACGTGATGATGCCCGGCATCGACGGCATGGAGGCCGCCCGGGAGATCCGCACCTTCGACGCCGCCGCCGACATCGTGTTCCTCACCTCCTCCCCCGGCTTCGCCTACGAGAGCTACGGCGTGCGGGCGCTGGAGTACCTGCTCAAGCCCATCAGCGGCAAGCTGCTGTTCCCGGTGCTGGACAGGCTGTCCCTGCGTGAGCAGCGTCCCCAGGACGGGCTGACGCTGAAGGCCGGGGCCACGCTGGTGCGGGTGCCCTTTTCCCAGCTGGCCTATGTGGAGGTCAGCGGCAAGCACCTGTACTTCAACCTGACCGATGGGCAGGTGCGGGAGGTGGTCGGCTCCCTGAAGGACTACGAGCCGCTGCTGCTGGCCCGGCCGGAGTTCATGCGCATCCACCGGTCGTACATCGTGAACATGCTGCAGATCGACGAGCTGTCCCCCGCCGGGGTGCACACGTTCTCCGGCACCAGCCTGCCGGTGTCGCGGCTGCTGTACGCCCAGCTGCAGAAAGACTACATGAAGCTGCTGTTTGCGGAGAGGGAGGACGCATGACCGCATCTGATATGAATATCGCCTCCGCGCTGGACATCTTCAACTACGGCCTGGTGCTGATCTACGGACTGGTGCTGGATGTGGCCATTGCCGGCGGCTGCGAAACGGCGAGGCAGAAGCGGGTGATCCTGTATCTGTGTCCGGCGTTCCTGCTGATGGAGTCTCTGGGCTGGCTGACCCTGGGTGAGGCCGGCGTCAAGCAGATCTATCCCATCATCGTGCACCTGCCGCTGGTGCTGATCCTGGTAACGGTGCTGAAGCGGTCGTGGGGCGTGGCCATCGTCAGCACCTGCACGGCCTATCTGTGCTGTCAGCCGCCCCGGTGGGGCAGCATCGCCGTGGAGGCCCTGACCCATAACGCCGTGGCCGCCGATATCGTGTACATCCTGCTGATCTGCGGGATCTACTGTCTGCTCCGGCGGTACTTCGTGGCGGCGGCCTACAGCACCATGACCTACTCGCGGTGGGCGCTGCTGCTGTTCGGCAGCCTGCCGTGCACCTATTACATCTTCGATTACGCCACCACGGTGTACTCCGACGCGCTGTACTCCGGTATCCAGGCGCTGAACGAGTTTCTGCCCACGGTGCTCATCACGTTCTATATCCTGTTCCTGCCCGCCTTCCACATTGAGACGCAGAAGCGCTCCAACGCGGAGGTGCAGCGCTCCCTGCTGGAGGTGGAGCTGAAGCAGTCTCAGCAGGAGATGGATTCCATGCGGGCGTCCGAGATGCAGACGGCGGTGTACCAGCACGATATGCGGCACCACCTGAACATGATCGGCGGTCTGCTGGCCGCCGGACAGTCCCAGCAAGCTCAGGACTACATCCAGCGGGTGCAGGCGGACGTGGAGTCCATCACCACCCGCCGGTTCTGCGAAAATGAGACGGTGAACCTGCTGTGCTCCGCCTTCGCGCAGCGGGCGGAGCGCTCCGGTGTGCAGCTGCAGGTGGACGCCCGGGTACCGGGCGAGCTGCCCATCAGCGATACGGAGCTGTGTTCCCTGCTGTCCAACGCGCTGGAGAACGCGCTGCGGGTGGCCGGCGGGCTGGAACCTCCGGCGCGCCGGGTGGTGGCGCTGTACTGCGGCATCCGGCTGGGGAAGCTGCTCATCGAGGTGCGCAATCCCTACGATACGCCGCCGGTGCTGCGCAACGGTGTGCCTGTCACCGACAAGGCCGGGCACGGCTACGGCTGCCGCAGCATACAGGCCATTGCCCAGCGGCGCGGCGGCCTGTGCCAGTTTCTGGCGGAGGACGGCACGTTCCTGCTGCGGGTGATGCTGCCGGTCAAGGGCAGCGCATCAGACGGATAACAAAGTGTAAAGCAGAAAGCCCTGCGGCTGTGTGAACCGCAGGGCTTTCTATTTTACGCTATTTTACTTTTCCGGTGCATCATCCATCAGCCCACGGTGGTGGTGATCTCCCCGCACTCGCAGGTAAATACCGCCACATCGGAATAGGCGCAGTTGTCCATGACGTCCCGCAGCTCGAACATCATGAAATACTGGCCGTCCGGCAGCTCCACCTCATCAAAGCTGGTGTCCGCCGTTACGGTAAAGGTGTCGATCTCGTAGGGTGCGAAGTCGTCATCGTCGGAGATGCTGGACACATACCACACGGTGGTCAGCTCGTCGCCCTCCTGCAGCAGCCGCAGCTCCTTGCTGGCCATACCGCTGTCGTCGATGCCCTGCCGGGCGCCCAGGATGCTCCAGGCCTCCTCCGTGAAGTCGTAGACCACCTGCAGATAGTACGCCTCGCCGTCCAGCAGGACGGGCACGGCATAAAGGTTGTAGTCGTCGCCCTCATAGCTCAGCTCCATGTAGACCATGTGGCCGTCAATGGCGCCCCATACGCCCCGGAAGTTGTCGATAAACACACCGTTGTCCCAATCGGCGATGATGTCGTTGTCGATGCCCAGCATCAGCAGGATGTCGCTCTCCTCGTCGGCATAATACAGGGAGAAGCCCACAGACGCCAGCAGCGCGTCCGCCTCCGGTCCCAGCGTCAGCACGGCGCAGCCGTCGTCACTGAGGGTCAGCGGTGTGTTGTCCCAGCTGGTGTCAGACAGGCCCTGCACCGGCTGCAGCACCGATGCGTCGATATCCAGTCCGGTCAGATAGGCCGTGCCGTCCTCCGTCAGCTGGCCGGTCAGCTCGTACTCGTAGAAGTACTTGAACGCCTCACCGGCCCCGATGCCGGCATAGCCCGCCAGATCGTCCACATCGCCGTTATAGGAGTAGTAGCAGGAAAGTCCTGTGGCCTCACTGCGGTACGGCCCCTTGACCTGGTACAGCACGCAGTCGTCCAGCGCGTCCAGCACCGCCTGTGCCGACGGCAGCAGGTCGCCGCTCTGCCGGGCCATGTGGCCCAGGTCCACCATGTTGGTGTAGCCCTGCTCACGGGTGTTGCCGCCGTAGTTCTCGCTCTGGGCCGCCACGCGGGCAAACCGGGTGAAGAACGCCGGATCATCGCAGGCAGCGGCCAGCGCCTCCGCACCGAAGCGCTCGTAGGCGTTCATCAGCCCTTCCAGCCGGGACAGGTCGGTGACGGACAGCGTGGCGTCGTCCTCCGTGCCCACCTCCCGGCAGCCCTCGTAGTAGGCGTCACAAATGATGCGGCCCAGCGCCGCGCCGTCCATGGACGGATCCTCCGCCAGCGCGCCTACCCACTGGGAGTAATACCAGCCGTTGGCTGGCTCCGTCTCCTCCGAGGCCACCAGATAACGGCTCAGGTCGCAGAAGGTGTAGGCCACGTCCACCGTGGCCATCAGGCAGGTGTCAAAGCCCACCAGCTCCAGCAGCTGCTGTCCCGCCTCCAGCGAAGGCTCCCACACCTCCGTAACGGCGGCATACATCTCGTCCAGCGTCAGGGAATCGTAGTCGTACAGCTCGTCAAAGGACGCGCCGGACACCGAGCCGCCGCCGTGGTTCCAGAACACCACCGCCGTCTTGTCGGCGGGATAGTTTTCCTTGGCAAAGCGCAGAAAGTCCGCCAGCGTCTCGCTGTCGCCCATGCTGGCGGAGGGCTGCTCATCCACCAGAGCCAGCCCGTCGCTGTTGTACACATAGCGTTGGAGCACCGAGGCGTCCACCGTCTCGTTCCACCACTCCGCCGCGCCGCCGGTCTCGATGACCACCGTCACGTTCTCCGGCAGCTCCACCTCCATCAGCTCGCTGAGGTCAGAGGTGGCGAAGCCGCCCTCCGACTCCAGATCGCTGCCGCAGAGATACCAGTACACCGCCCAGCTGCCGTCCGCCGCGCCAGGCGCGTCCAGCGGCTCATCGCCGCAGGCCGTCAGGCTCAGCGCCATTACCAGCGCCAGCAGCAGCGCCAAAAAACGTCTCACCTTCATATTCAGATACCCAGCAGCTGCTTTTTCTTGGCGGCGAACTCCTCCTCGGTCAGCACGCCGGTATCCAGCAGCTTTTTGTATTTCTGCAGCTCCGCCACCGTGTCCACGGCGGGCGCGGCCTGTACCGGCGCGGCGGGCTGCGCCGATGCGGCAGCGGCATCGTCGTCCCAGATCTCCCGTGCGGCGGGGTTCATGACACGGGCCAGCGCGAAGGCCATGTCATGCAGCTCGCTGACCTTGTTGTCGTAATCGCACAGATAGTCGTTGACGCTGGGGTCAAAGCTGCTGAAGTCCGGCGCGTTCAACTCATCCCGGAAGGACTTCCAGTAGGGGTCATCCAGCGTTACCTCCACGTTGAACCTCCGCACCGGTGCCTCCACGTCGAACCGCGGCGCCGGGATGTCGGGGCGGCGGTCGTCAGGCTCGCCGGGACGGCGCTCCTGCCGGTCGCGCATACGCTCCATCCGCTCCATGCGCTCGTGCTCCTCCTTCCGGATCAGGAACCGGTCGATACGGGGCTGCAGGGCGCGGGCCCTCTCCGGCACGTCGCTGCGGAAGCAGTGCAGGCCGTCGGCCTTTCCCTCGAACAGCGTTTTGCCGTCCTCCATGAAGCGGAAGGACTTCAGCGCCGACGCCGGGAACACCAGCGCGCCGTCGTAGCCCTTCAGACGCAGCAGGCGGTGCTCCTCGTCCACCAGCAGATCGCCGCTGAGGAAGCCGAAGCTCATGCGCTTTGTCTCCTTGAACTGACTGCGCAGCGTCTGGTTGTCGTCATAATAGGCGATATACTGCTTGAACTGCTCCAGCGACATGCGGTCCAGCGCGCCGCCGGGCAGGTCCACCTTGTCGGCACACGCCTTGCACAAGGGCATATCCGCCACCTTGGTGGCCAGCAGGCGCGGCGTCGGGCTGCCGCAGATGGGGCAGAGCTTCTTGTTATTGCTGAATAATCCCATAGTTCCCTCCTGTCATCGTATCTGTGGTTTTCGGCGCGGTGCGCCGCCGTCTCTCCGTTTTCGACAGTATAGCATGTTTCCCCCGGCCGGCACTGACCTCGCCTGAAATGTATATTTTTTCGGCATGAAATGTCGATGCGGCATCAGCAGATATTACCAGCTCCAAAACCGCATATTCACGCGGTGCCGGGAAAAGCTATGACTGCGATACCCAATCAGAGCGTATCGCTCAACAACAGGAAAGGAGATTTTTCAATATGTCCAGTAAGAACACCAACAAGCTGAACATCCCCGAGGCCAAGGCCGCAATGGATAAGTTTAAGATGGAGGCCGCCTCCGAGGAGGATGTGTATCCACCTCAAAGAATTTTTCCGACCCTCGATTTTTGGCTTAAATACAGGGAAAATCGCCTTTCCCGGAAAAACCAGTTTTTGAGGTGGAAACATCTTGTTTGAAACAAGTGTATCTCTGCTGCGGACATTCTTCACATTCCTGCCACAGAAGCGGCCTCTTCACGATCTCGATTTCCCTGCAAATGACGCAGGTCGTCACCCGTCATCTCCCCGATAAAACGGTAGAAAATGCGGATGTTCTGCCGGTACGGAGTACGCGCCCCGGCAACTTTTCTGCCCTCCGGCAGTATCTTCTCACCAACCTCAATGCGCTCGATGAAGGTGTGCAGCATCTCCCTGTCCAGTACTTTTACACAGGTATACCGCTTGGCAAGGTCGAAGAACAATCCGTAGGCGCTGCGGATTTCCTTTGCTGTGGTTTCGCCCTCCACCAGCTTCTTGCGGCGCACAGCCAGCTCCTCGATCTCCCTGCTGAACTTTTTGACCATTTCCTCCTGAATGTCATCGCTGAGCGCTCCTACGATATTGTCGCGGTAGGAGCGCTCGATCATTTTCTTGAGACGGACGGTCTGCTTGTCGATGTTCTCGATCTGCACAGCAGGATCTTCGCCGCCCAAGGAGGCGTTGGCCTGTTCGACGGCGTTCTCCGTGATGGTGCGGATCGCACTCTCATCAAAGGACAGCAGCTTGTTGAGATCGCAGCGAACGACTTCCATCAGGTCGTCGTAGCGGATACGCGCCCCATGCAGGCAACGGGTCTGCGCTCTGGAGCTCAGGTTGTTGCATACCAGATACCAGTATTTCGCCCGTTCGCCGTTGTAGACGGAGCCGCCGGAACACATGGCCGCGCCGCAGCAGGCACAGTAGGCGATGCCGCCGAAGATGCTGTGACGGAACGCCGGATTCAGGCCGTTCGCCTTGGTGTTCTCGCCCATGAAGTGAGCGGCCATGTCGAACTGCTCCTGCGACACCAGCGCCTCGTGGGTGTTCTTCGTAAATACCCATTCCTCCTCCGGCACTTTGACCTTCTTTTTGGACTTCACGCTGACCTTGCGGCTCTTGCCCAGCAGCGTGTGTCCCAGATAGACCCGATTGCGCAGGATGCGCTTTACAGTGGTGTAGTTCCACAGGTCGGACATTCGCTGTGCGCCGCGCTCAGTAAAATTGTCGCGGCACTCCACGCGATACTTCAGCGGCGGCATGATGCACGCTTCGTTGAGTCGCAGGGCAATGCTGCGGCAGGATTGACCGGAAGCGGCCATGTCAAAGATCATCTTGACCACCGGCGCGGTGTTCTCGTCCGGCACAAGCTGGTCGGTGGTACGCTCCGCCTTGCGGTATCCGTAGGGTGGACAGGCCACATATTTGCCGTTGTTGCGCTTGGTGTTCAGCGTCTGCTTGACCTTGCGGGACGTGTCCCGCAGATAGACATCGTTCATGGCAAACTGGAACGGTGCCATCAGGTTATCTTCCTCGGAATCAAAGTTGCTGCCGGGGGCCAGATAACGGATGCCGTGTTCGGGAAAATAGCGCTCCGCATAGTGGCTGGATTCCGTCATATCACGGCCTAGGCGGGACAGGTCTTTTGTGATGACCATATTGACCTTGCCGGTTTTCAGATGCTCCAGCATAGCGCGGAAGCCCGGGCGCTCGAAGTTGCCGCCGGAATAACCGTCATCGGCAAACTCCTCTACCAAAATGATGCCGTGCTTTTCGCAGTATTCCCGCACAATGGTACGCTGGTTGGTAATGCTGGCAGATTCGCCATACTTCCGTTCCTCATCGGAAAGGCGGTAATAGGCGTCTGCAAGCTGAATGTGGTTCCTCATGTTTCCTCCTTCCCGGAACCACTCATTTACGGCTCCATTATACCATGCGGCTCTCCTGCCAGTCAAAGTTTGCGGCCTTCTTTCCGGTGAAAATGATTTCCTCTGTTACCACTTCCTGGATGGTTTTTGTACCGGTAAATACGCGCTCGATCACATAGGTCGCCGCGCCGATCTGCTGTTCGTTCTTATCGTTCAAGTGTCACCACCTCCGTCACCATTATGAACGCTTCTTTCCAATTCTAACCAAAAAGCCGTCGAGCATACAGGCAAGCACTTGTCTGCAAGCTCCACGGCTTTGCATTCCATTTCTTCTCTCTCAAGCAAAACAGGCGGCTGGTGACTGCCAGCCTCACGGGAATCTCACCCCGGCCCATGCTGATGGGTGCGCCGCACGATGCTTTGAGGGCGTCCAATGCGGGAGTATCATTATCGGTGGCAACGGTCATGGCCAACAGAGTGCCGCTCTGCTTTTCAGACGTTTCTTTATCGCTCGTTCCCGCAAGGAGGTCATGGCGGAAACGCCCGTGTGGCTCGCGTTGGCACGAACGTACCTGCTCGCTCTATTCCGTGCCGCAATCGCAGCCCTTTTCAATGTACAACATCGGCTCCTTATCAGCCTGCATCAACCATCAAGCCTTTGACGGCTGATGCAGGCTCACGAAGAGGAAACTGCGGCGGCGAAACATCTGAAGCGTAACAAACTAACGGCACTGATGTTTCCTCCTGTTTCGTGTATTTTGAAAGCTAACACTCGGTTATCCGTGACGGGTCTCTCGCCAGCTGACATATATTGTTCTTGATATGCTAATTTTACACGATTTTTGGTCGTTTGTGTCATAGTTTCGTTCTACAATGGTCTACGCAAGTGCAGTGGTTTTTGTGGAGCATTGTCGATTTGTGCAGCTATGTGTACTCCCGATATAAACAGTAGCGGAACGTTTCGCAACGTTCCGCTACTGTTGTCCTATGTGTCTGTGTGGATAGGTTTGACTGTTACGCTATTTCTCTGTCTCCATCAGCCTCCCCACTCTACTGCTAATCGGTCGTTCTAGGGCATAGTAGGAAATCGCTCCCACAGCAAAGGAAACTGCCGTATATATGAGCATAGCCTTGGCGGTGAGCAAGTTCCAGCTTCTGCCGGTAATGGCGGGGATAATATACAAAAGCAAAAAATTAGGATTATGCCAAATATATGTATCGTATGTGATTTTCCCCAGTGTGCCAATAAACTTATGGTCAAACAGCTTTGCTACCGGCCCACTGCTGAAAATGATGATGAGCGCCGGGTAGAACCAAAACGTCATCAGATAGTTGATGCCTCCGGCAACCCACTCCCATTTGTATACCACCATGCATAACAGGAATGCGACCGAAGCGACGCTTCCCCAGAATATATATACTGTCTCTTATACACATCTCCGAGCCCACGAGACGTA